>JBBTTH010000056.1:0-15794 GCA_038064295.1 Patescibacteria group bacterium | reverse complement strand
CGACTTTTATTACGGTATCCTTCAGTATCTCAACCGTCGGCCTTTTAAATTCAAAAACCTGACAGCGTGAAATTACGGTTTCGGGGAGTTTATGGATTTCGGTGGTCGCCAGGATAAAGACGACATGTTTTGGAGGTTCTTCCAGAGTTTTGAGAAGCGCGTTGAAAGCGTCTTTGGTGAGCATGTGCGCCTCGTCTACGATATAGACTTTGAACGGCGATTCAAAAGGCAAAACGGCCACGGCGTCGCGCAGGGCCCGCACGTCGTCTATGCCGCGGTTTGAAGCGGCGTCTATTTCATATACGTCGTTTCCGCTTGTGCCGATTTCGCGGGCGAATATGCGGGCGATGGAAGTCTTGCCTATGCCTCGCGGACCGGCAAAGAGATAAGCATGGGCTATGGCCCTGCTTTCAATAGCGCCTTTGAGTGATTTGAGCACCGCATCCTGGCCTATGACTTCGCGGAAGTTTTGCGGACGGTATTTTCTGTAGAGCACTTCGTGGGACATGAGGAAAGTATATCAAAAATCACATCAAACAACCGAAACATCATTTCGAGTCTGGTTGATTCCATCGTCTTCAAAGAGCTCTGGAATCTCGCCTTTGTCCAGAAAATGGTTTATGGTCCTCTCTACATCTTTTGAGTTTTTTGCTTTCATCAACTGCACTCGCAATTCCTTTGCCCCATCGAAGCCCGAAATATAAGCCTTGAAATGTTTTTTCATGACGGCGAAACTTTTGGCCTTGCCGAGAAGTTTTTCAAAGAGTTTTGTATGCTCTATAAGCCCTTTTAATTTTTCTTCCAGAGTTAAAACGCGGTTGGAAAAAAGCCAAGGGTTGCCGAAGATGCCACGGCCTATCATCACGCCGTCGGCACCGTAAAGCCTGGCCCTCTCTCCTCCGTCTTTGAGATCGGAGACATCGCCGTTGCCTATTATGAGGGTGCCCGGAGAAATTCTGTCGCGCAAAGCGACCGCCTCTTTCACGTGCTCCCAGCGGGCCGGCACGGAAGACATCTCCTTCCTCGTCCGGCAATGCAAAGTGACGGCCGCTACGCCCTCTTTCAAAATTTCCGAAAGCCATTTTTCAATCTCGTTTTTACCATAGCCTACTCGTGTCTTCACAGAAACGGGCAGTTTCGGCGCGCCTGCCTTCGCTGCGCGAATGACTGCTCTCGCTTGCTTCGGATTCTTTATCATGGCCGCTCCCGCCCCCTGTTTTTCTATGGACCTGTCGGGACAACCCATGTTTATGTCTATGCCGTCAAAACCGAGCTTGGCGCATAGGGCCGCCGCCTCGCGCATTTTTTCTGGATTGGAAGTAAAAAGCTGGGCCACTATCGGCCTTTCCTCTCCCGTAAAAACCAAATTGTGTAGGAGAGTCTTTCGTCCGGGAGAGCACAACCCGTCAGCCGAAGTGAATTCCGTCCACATCACGTCCGGCTTGCCGTATTTGGCTATAACCCGCCGAAAAGCGGCGTCCGTCACGTCCGCCATGGGCGCCAGAGCAAAGAAAGGTTTTTTCAGTTTTTTCCAAAATCCAGAATTCATAATTACTTTAATTTATACACAACCTTGTTCCCCGAATCCAGCTTCATATAGTCGAGCTTTTGGAGAAAACGCGAGAGCGACGGAGCGACAGTTTTATCGTTTATAACAGAGGAAATATTTGAGAGTACGGCCGTCAAATCATCGTTTATATTCACTATGAGTTTGCCACCGGCAAAGAGAACTACCGTCATGTAATTAGGTTCCATAAATATCGCTTCTGTCGGAGCGATGCCGAAAGAACCCAGTTCGCGCATGAAAAATTGGACTTTTTTGAACTCTTCCGGCGGGAGAAAATTTCGGCCGATTGGGAGAGTTGTTGGAGAGCCCGTCGGAAAACCGGAAATCAGGCCTCTGTATATGAAAGCCGTCGAAGTGGCCACTACATCAAAAATAAGGCCGTTTTCGTCCATGGAAAAACACGAGTCGGTTTCATGGATGTCTCCCTCGCACCACCTGGCGTCTTCCATCCTCTCTTCCAGATTTATTCCGATTTCTTTCAGTCCGTTTCTTTCCACCTTGACAAACTGAATCAGAGGCAAAGCGAGAATTTTCTCCTTTACGTTACCCGCCGGATAGAGAAAAGTGTTTTTCTTTGAAAAAAAATAAAAATAATTGCCGGCTGTTTCCCGGACGACCAAGGCCTCTACCGTTTCAATTTTGGCACGTTCGTTTCCTCTGACCAAGATTTTTTCAACAGACATAAAATCTGCCTGGGATAGGAAAGACAATCCCGAAAAAACAGCGCCGAGAGCAAGCAGGATATACAGACAGACAAACAGGACTCGCTTGCGCTTCCTCGCACGGAGCTTTTTCTGATAGACCTTGCCCAGGGACCCACGCATGTTTATTTTTTAATGGAATCCGAACCGAAGTACGGCTTCAAAACTTCTGGGATATGCACGGAACCATCCGCCTGCTGAAAGTTTTCAACCAGAGAAACGAGTATGCGGGGAGTGGCAATGGCGGTGCAGTTCAGAGAATGGGCGTATTTCAATTTTCCCGCCGCATCCCTGTATCGGATGTTGAATCGCCTGCACTGAAAATCGTGAAAATATGAGGCCGAGGATATTTCGCGATATTCGCCTTCTTTCGGCACCCAGAGTTCTATATCGTATTTTTTCACTTGGCCGAGGCCGAGGTCTGCTCCGCAGTTTACGACGGTGCGGTACGGGACACCGAGAGATTCTATGAATTCTTCCGTGTTTTTGTTTATTTCTTCATGGAGCCTCACGGAAGTTTCGTGACTCGCTTCACAGAGGACAACTTGCTCCATTTTGTAAAATTCATGGACGCGAATCAGACCTTTGACGTCTTTTGAGTGACTACCCGCCTCGCGCCTGAAGCATGGCGAAAAACCGAGGTATTTTATTGGGAAATTTTTTGCACCCAAAACTTCGCCTGAATGATAGGCCATGAGAGGCACTTCAGCCGTGCCGGCCAGGGCATCGCCGTCCTGGGTCATATAATAATCTTCGACATCGCCCGGCAGATGAGCGGTGCCGTAGAGATTCTCCTTGCGGACAATGACTGGCGGAATGACAGGTGAAAATCCGCGTTTGGTAAAAAAATCCATGGCATAATTCCAAATGGCAAAAGAAAGTTTGGCACCCGGGCCGGTGAGAAAATAACCGCGAAAACCATGGACTTTGGCCCCGCGTTCAAAATCAACCATATCGAGCGTTGTCATCAGTTCCAAATGATCTTTTGCCGGAAATGCAAATGTCGGTTTTTGTCCCCATGTTTTTACTTCTTTATTGCCCGCGTCATTCTCGCCTTCCGGTACTGACATGTCAGGAATATTCGGTACACGGAGTATGAGTGCCTGCCAATCTTTCATCACTTTTTTCAGGCTTTCTTCTTCCGCTTGAAGCTCGACTTTCAGTTTTTTCATTGACTCTAGGAGAGATGCTCTGGAATCGGTATCGGCTGACGGCAGTTTTAAGGATACGGCATTCTGCTCCGCTCTTTTTCCTTCTATGGATGTCTGAAGCACTCGCCTCTGGTCATCCAAGGTGAGCAAAGCGTCAATATCCACATCTATATGCTTCTTTTTGGCTCCTATTTTAACCAGTTCTCTGTTATCCCTGATGAATTTGATGTCCAGCATTTTGGATTTTCTTTAGAATTTCTTTATCTTTTCTTTATCTCGGAATTGTACACTAACGCGGCCATGAATTCCATCGGAAAAACCAGAGACATCAGAAAATTGGCGTCGGAAGAATATCCTGCGCTCATACGGGAGTTGCATAAACTGCCTGAGGATTTATATATGGTGGGCGAATTGCCTCCCGTAAACTATATATATTTGACCGTGGTCGGCGCCCGCCGCTACAGCGATTATGGGAAACAAGCGTGCGAAAAGCTGATAGGAGGATTGCGCGGCCTGCCCGTAGTCATAGTTTCCGGCCTGGCTTTCGGCATAGATATAATCGCCCATAAGGCGGCGCTGAAAAATAATATAAAAACAATAGCCATACCCGGTTCCGGCTTGCGCGAAGATGTCATCACCCCGCTTTCGCATCAGAATATAGCGCGGGAAATCGTGGAGGCCGGCGGCGCTCTGCTCTCGCCTTTTCCGCCGGAGACGCCTGGCGCCAATTGGACGTTTCCGGTGAGAAACGAAATCATGGCCGGCATTTCCCATGCCACTCTGGTCATAGAGGCGGTGAGAAAATCGGGCACTCTCATAACGGCAAAGCACGCGACCGACCTGAACAGAAATGTCCTGACTGTTCCTGGTTCTATTTTTTCAAAACTGTCCGAGGGGCCGCACATGCTCATCCGTCTCGGCGCTACACCCATAACAAACAGTGATGAATTGATAGAGGCTCTGGGTTTCAAAACAAATGTAAAACGAGAAGAAATAAATTATTCCGATCTGTCGGAAGATGAAATAAAAATCATGGAGGCGCTCTCGAGTCCTCTGTCGCGCGACTTGCTCATGAAAAAGTTTGAAATGGAAACTGGCCGGATAAATGTTTTAATTTCTCTATTGGAAATTAAAGGCCTCATAGAAGAGACCATGGGTGAATTGCGGAGAGTGTAGAGAGCGCAAGGTTTCTAAAAAATTCGCGAAAAAGTTTCCCGTAATTTGCCAAATTTTTATTATTCGTGTAATACTTGCCAGAACAACAACAGACATATGACAAAACTACTGATAGTGGAGTCTCCGGCCAAGGCAAAAACCATAGGCAAATATCTCGGTAGCGAGTACAAAGTCGTCGCGTCTGTCGGTCATGTGCGGGACCTGCCGAAATCAAACAAAAAAGCCATAAATCTGGACGGCTTTGTTCCCCATTATGAAGTTTCGGCCGGCAAGGAAAAAATCTTGCACGAAATAGGAAAACTAGCCAAAAAATCGGACGAGGTGTTGCTCGCCACCGACCCAGACCGTGAAGGCGAGGCTATAGCATGGCATATAAAAGAAGCAGTGGATTTCGGCAGAAAGCCGGTCCAGCGCGTGGTTTTTCATGAAATTACAAAAGATGCCGTTATGGAGGCGCTGGAACATCCGCGGGACATAGACGAGAACCTGCGCCGCGCCCAGGAGGCGCGGCGCGTCCTGGACCGCCTGGTCGGCTACGACCTATCCGGCATTATATGGAAAAAAGTGCGCTACGGATTGTCCGCCGGCCGGGTCCAGTCCCCCGCTCTGCGCATCCTAGTGGAACGGGAGAGAGAAATAAAGGCTTTCAAACCGGAGCGATACTTTACGATTACCGCCGAAACAAAAACTTCAAAAAAAGCCGAGCTTCCCCTCGTCTGTTCCGTGGAACCGGCGGTAGAGAGAGAAGCCGAGAGAATTGTCGTTGTGGGCAAAAGAGAACCGTGGAATGTCGTTTCGGTGGAAGAAACCGAAGCCAGACGCTCTCCCCGCGCGCCGTTCACCACGTCTACTCTCCAGCAGACGGCTTCAACGCGTCTCGGCTTCTCCCCCTCACGCACCATGCGCGTAGCCCAGAAACTCTACGAAGCCGGCCTCATCACATATATGCGCACGGATTCCACGACCATTTCAAAACAGGCTATCGGCCAAATAGCCGGCGCCATAGAAAAAACATTCGGCCGAGAGCTGGTTCTAGTCCGTGTTTTTACGACCAAATCAAAGAATGCCCAAGAAGCCCATGAAGCCATACGTCCCACGAACGTATTTACACGCATTGCCGGCCACACACCTGAAGAAAAAAAACTCTATTCGCTCATATGGGCGCGCACGACAGCCAGCCAGATGAAAGACGCCCGTGTGATGCGCACAAAAATACTGGCGAATACGACATCAAGATCTATCCCCGATTTCCAAGCCAATGGTTCACGAACTATTTTTCAAGGTTGGTTGGAAGCTGATCCGGATGCGCGGGGTGAAGATGTGGAACTGCCAAAAGTGGCGCAGGACGACAAACTTGAATTGATAAATATTTCTGCTCTGGAAAAATTCACGGAACCGCCGTCCAGGTATTCGGAAGCGGGACTGGTCAGAGAACTTGAAAAGCGCGGCATAGGCCGTCCTTCCACGTACGCCTCCATCATAAAAACCCTGGAAGACCGCGAATATGTGACCAAAGAAAACAGGAATCTGCGCCCCACGGACACGGGCGAGGTGGTGAGCGGCTTTCTGGAAGACAATTTTGCGGAATACATAAGCGATACGTTCACGGCCGAAATGGAAGACAAGCTGGACTACATAGCGGAAGGCAAAATCGGCTACGAGAAAACTCTCTCCGATTTCTATAAACCGTTCGCCAGAGACGTAAAGGCAAATGAAAAATTGGACAAGGCCACGAATCTGGGCGATGCCGGCCCGAAAATCAAATGTCCGAAATGCAATGCGGGAATGGTCATAAAACTTGGCCGTTCGGGCAAATTTCTCTCCTGCTCGCGCTATCCCGACTGCGACGGAGCGCTCTTCATGGACGGAACCGAGACGCCAAAAGACAAAATCATAGGCATCCATCCGGATACCGGCAGAGAAATCATTCTGAAAAACGGCAAATACGGGCCGTACGTGGAGACGGTTGTGCCGGAAACAGGCAAAACGGAACCGGAAACAAAAACTGACGAAGCGGCTGGGATAGAAACAACGGAATTATCCGGCAAAGAAAAACCTAAAAAGAAAACCGGAAAGGCCGCGAAGCCGGAATTGCGCCGCGCGTCCGTGCCAAAAGAAATAAAACCGGAAGAAGTTACTCTGGACCAAGCCGTTCATTTCTTGTCTCTCCCTAGAGAGCTCGGCCAACATCCCGAAACAGGTAAAATCATCAGCTCCAATATCGGCCGTTTCGGCCCCTTTATAGTCCACGACGGGGACTTCCGCTCCCTCAAGAAACCGGATGACGTTTATACCATCGCCCTCGTCCGCGCCATCGAAATTTTGAAGGAACCAAAAAAGAAGAGGGGCTTTCGGGCAAGAATCAAAACAAAGAAAGAAAACAGGTTGCAAGGGGAGACCCCGCAACCTGAGAATAAAGAACCACCGACCAGGACCGGCAAATAGTACCGACATATGAAGAGCCACGCCATTACAGGCGGAGAGCTGTGGTGGATTAAAGGTTGAAACGCCAACCAAACTTCTTGTGCTTGTGCAAAGTAGATATCTTCGGCACGAGAAAAAACCATGCTATACCAGAAATAAAAGAGCAGAAAGCCATGACAAATTTGGAAACCGGCGCCGAGAATTCAAAAAAATTGCTGACCGTAAAAGCAATATACATACCCAAAAGAATTAAGACTGGGAGCAAAAGTATCCGAAACAACAAGCTGACCAAATACTTTAATTTTTTCATGGGAATAACGACCGGGTTCTGGACGCCGCCAGGACGGTTGGCTTATGCCAAGGTGCATTGCTCCGATAGGTATATACCCCGAAACATATTGTGTCAATTGCGAGCAATTTTTATTTATTTTTTATATTTATATAGAGAAATTTTTTATGGAGTACAAATCTTCGGTATTTTCGTCTTCTTTCTTTTCTTCTCTTGAACGGTCGTCTAATGGAGCGAGAGGCGGGATTCCGACGATTTCGTTTGCTATATTTCTCTCCAGAACTTCTCTTGGATCAACTCTTCTGTTTGATTGGACGATATCTAAAATAGTTTTCAAGTCTTCGGGCGAAAAAAAATCAATGGTGATTTTGCCGCCTTTTTGCTTCTGTTCTATGGAAACACGCGTGCCAAACGTCTCCGACAGTCTCTGCTCCATTTCTATGATGGTCGGGTCAAAACTGCGCTCTTTTTTGCGCGCCCTCTCCACGGCGATTTTGCGGGCTATCATTTCCGTTTCGCGGACAGTCAAGCGTTTGAACGTAATTTCTTTGAACAAGGTCGTCTGTTCTTCCGGCCTGTCGGCGAGCATCATCAGCGGCCTGGCATGACCTTCTGAAATTTTGCCCGCCGACAGAGAGTCCAGGATATCGGACGAGAGCATGAGCAGGCGTATGCAGTTTGAAACATATTCCCGCGACTTGCCGATTTTCTGGGCAATTTGAATATGCTTTAGACCGAATTCTTCCGAGAGCTGATTGAAAGACCGCGCGCGCTCCACCGGATTCAGGTCTTCTCTCTGGAGATTTTCTATGATGGCCAGCTCCAGTTTTACGCGGGCGTCGTCGCTGTTTGCACGGATGATAGCCGGCACATGTTCCAGTCCGAGCAGTTTTGCGGCGCGCAGACGGCGTTCACCGGAGATGAGTTCGTATTCCACCGCCAATCCGCCGTCTTCTTTTGGAATTTCTGTGCGTGTAACCGTGAGAGGCTGGAGGAGCCCATACATACGGATGGATTCCGCCAAGTCGCGCAAACCCGCCTCGTCAAATTCATGGCGTGGCTGATACGGATTTGGCCGTATTTTATGCGTTTCAATCCAAAAAATAGAATCTCCGAAAAATTGGGATGGCATAAGTTTGTATGGGATAATTTTAACACATTGTATTATAGATATGGAAATTGTTATTTAACATTTTTTTGTTATAGTATTATGGTAGACGCTGGAGTGATGAAATTGGCAAACATACTCGACTCAAAATCGAGCGCCGCAAGGCTTGCGGGTTCAAGTCCCGCCTCCAGCACATGCTCGATATAAAAAATAAAGCTGTTTTGGCTTATGTTATTGGAGTTGCCATTGGTGATGGTAATCTTTCAAATCCAAACGGAAGAGCTGTTCGTTTAAGAATTACATGTGATAAAAAATATCCACAACTTATAGCAAAAATTATAAAAAATATCCAAATACTCGCACCATTTAACAAAGTTTCAATTATAAAAAGAATTAATGATAATGCTGTTGATATAAGTTGTTATTCAAACGATTGGGAATCAATACTCGGTTGGCTTGCAATAGGTGGTTCAAAAATGAAACAAAAAATAAAAATACCTAAATGGATTCTCAGAAAGAAATTATATTGTAAGACTTGTATATGTGGTCTGATTGAAACTGATGGTTCTATTTATAATGATAGAGAATATATTACTGTAAATTTTGTAACTCAAATTCCGTCACTTGTATCCGCTGTTAAATATATGATTAATGCACTTGGTTATACAGCTTCAATTCAAACACTCATGTTACCTAATAAAAATAAGAAATTTACATTTCGAATTCATAAAAATGCAAAAAAGTTCATCGAGGATGTAGGAATTTTAAAAAAATAATTAATATCAATTATGAATTATCATGAAAAAGCAAGCTGGTAAGTTTCCAAAAATCGTTGTTATCCTCGGCCCTACGGCCACCGGCAAAAGCGACCTGGCCGTCTATATCGCGCAAAAATTCGGCGGCGAAGTGGTTTCGGCCGACTCCAGGCAGGTTTACAAGGGACTCAATATAGGGTCGGGCAAAATCACAGAGAAAGAAAAACGCGGTATCCCTCACCATCTGCTTGACATCGCCGACCCGAAGAAAATTTATAATGCCGAAAAGTTTAGAGAGGACGGCACAAAAGCGGTTCGGGAGATTTTGAAACGCAAAAAACTTCCCGTCATATGCGGCGGCACGGGGTTTTATATAGACGCCCTCGTACATAATGAACGATTTCCCGATGCGCCGCCGAATAAAAAATTGAGAAAGCGGCTTGAAAAAAAATCAGCCGAAAACCTCATGAAAACGATTATAAAACTTGACCCGAGACGCGCTGGAACGCTTGACCCATATAATAAAGTGAGAATAATACGCGCCATAGAAATCGCCAAAACGCTCGGCAAAGTGCCGAAAGTAAAACGCGTAAAACAGTATGAAACACTCTTTATCGGCCTCTTGCTTTCCCGCGCCAAACTCCGAGAGAGAATTCACGCGCGCCTTTTAAAACGCATGAAGGCGGGAATGGTCAGAGAAATTTCAAGCCTCCACAGAAATGGAGTATCTTGGAAACGACTATTTGACCTGGGGCTTGAATATAGATATGTCTCGCTTTATCTCCGAAACAAAATGACGTGGCGAGAAATGCTCGCCAAACTGGAACAAGAAATCTGCCAGTTCGCCAAACGTCAAATGCAATGGTTCAAAAGAAATAAAAATATCAAATGGTTTGCCCCGGGCAAAAATGCGAGAATTAAAAAAGAACTGACAAAATTTATAAAATAAAAAAACTTACCAGAATATATGCTATGCTCTCTTTTACGGGCCTATAGTTTCAACAGTAAAACATCGCACTCCAAACGCGAGGTTCCTGGTGCAAGTCCAGGTGGGCCCGCAATAATAAAAACAGCAGATATGGTCTGAGCAATGGAGGGACGGGGTTGCCCTTGGGCAAGGGTCCGTCCCGAGTAGCGCAAGACTATATCTGCTGTTTTTATTTTTTGCTTTCCTTGAACACCACTCGTTTGCGCAACTTTTTTGAGTATTTTTTGAGTTCTATCTTGCGCTCTACTTTACGCTTGTTCTTGCGGGTAAAATAGACTTCGCCGGTTTCTTTGTTTTTCAGGATTATGAGTTGGTCTTGGGACATAAGATAAATTGAGGTTGTAATATAAACTACTTTGGAACATAATGCAATATCTATGAGACTTCTCACATGGTTGCGGCACAAGAGGTTTTCCTATGAGCCGCTCATAACCATAGAGACATCGCGGGCGCGGCTTCTCCATAATTTAAAAGAATTCAGCTCGAGCGCTCCGGGAGGATATATAGCTCCCATACTAAAAGCCAACGCCTACGGACACGGTCTTTTCAATGTGGCGAAAATCTTGGAACAGGATGCGAATAACTCAGGTAAAATTCCCTTTTTCGGTGTTGATTCGTATTTTGAAGTTGTTTTACTGCGCGCCAAGGGCATAAAAACTCCCCTGCTCGTCATAGGTTATACTCGGCCGGAAACAATGAAAAAATCGCGTCTGAAAAACATTTTTTTTGCCGTGACGGACATGGACATGCTGAAATCTCTGAAAACATCAGACCGCAAAATTAAAATCCATTTGAAGATAGATACGGGCATGCATCGCCAGGGCATAAGACCGGAAGAAATCCGGACAGCTGTGGAAATAATCAAAAATAATTCAAAAATAATCTTGGAGGGCGTATACACGCATTTTTCCAACGCCGATAATCGCGATGAATCATTCACCAAAGCTCAAATAAATCTATGGAACAAATGTGTGGAAGAAATAAAAATAAATTTTCCAAACATAAAATACATCCATGCCGCATCCACGGACGGCTCACGTTTTTCTAAAGATATTTCCGCCAACGTCATGCGATTGGGCATCGGATTATACGGCATAACGGAAAACGAAACTCTGAATTCTACTCTTTCTCTTCTGCCGGTTCTAAAAATGAAGACCATACTGACCGGTGTTAAAAAATTAAATAAAGGAGAAACAACCGGTTATGGAAACACATTCAAAGCGGATAAAAATATGATTACAGGCATCGTGCCAATCGGTTATTCTGAAGGCTTGGACAGACGGTTATCAAACAACGGCGCTGTACAGGTCGGCCAGAAAAAAACTATCTGCCCCATCATAGGCAGAGTGAGCATGAATATGATCACGATTGATATATCTTCCGTCGAGAATCCGTTCGTCGGTATGGAGGTCATAGTCGTGAGCGACAATACCAGCGATCCAAACTCGATCCAATCTATAGCAAAAAACTGCGAGACAAACACTCACGAAATGGCCGTCAAAATTCCGGCTCACCTGAAGAGAGTGATAGTCTAATAAAGTCAGATTTTGGTGCGCCGAGAGGGACTCGAACCCCCGGAGGCCAAAGGCCGCGACGTTTACAGCGTCGTGTAATTGCCACTATACGATCGGCGCATGTGGAGTCCATCTACTCTAAACGATTTTCAGTTTTC
This sequence comes from Patescibacteria group bacterium, assembly GCA_038064295.1. Lineage (GTDB taxonomy): Bacteria > Patescibacteriota > Minisyncoccia > Phycocordibacterales > UBA6065 > UBA6065. The sequence continues at coordinate 3,963 of JBBTTH010000056.1, read as the reverse complement.
TGCCAAGCGCTGTGGCAATTGTGTGCGGTATCATCGGGTCAGTTTGCCACCTTCTCGGATTTTTCCGACTTTTCCGTTTTTTCCGCCTCCACTTCCCCGCCAAAAAATTTTACGGGTACGGGCTTTCTGCCTTTCTTTATGTCAAAGGTGAATTCGCCGTCTTTCATGCCGACGCTGATTGACCCGCCCTTGTTCACCGCCTGAGAGATCATAGAGCTAGCTATAGGTGTGAGAATTTTCTCCTGAATGATGCGCTTGAGCGGCCGCGCGCCGTATTGCGGATTGTATCCCTCCTTTGCCAGGTATTCCAAAACGGCCGGCGACGTTTCCAGTCTGATTTCTTTTTCGGCCAGGCGCTTTACCACCTGCTCAATTTGAATCTTTACGATTTCTCTCACAGCCTCTATGGACAGCACGTCAAAGAGGATGATTGAATCCAGACGATTGAGGAATTCCGGCCTGAAATAATCTTTGAGGCTCTGCATCACTTTTTCCTTTATGTCCTGGTATCTGGCTTTGTCCCCGCTCTCGGAAACGAAACCGATTTTTTCCATCCTGTCTATGTACTGCGCGCCTATGTTTGAAGTGAGAATAATCACCGTATTCTTGAAATTGACCACGCGGCCTTTGGTGTCCGTCAGACGGCCATTATCCAGTACTTGAAGCAAAATATTGAAGACTTCGGGATGAGCTTTTTCTATTTCATCAAAGAGAATAACGGAATATGGGCGATGACGGACCATCTCGGTGAGAGAGCCGCCTTCTTCGTATCCGACATAGCCCGGCGGCGCGCCGATGAGTTTTGACGTTGAATGCTTCTCCATGAATTCCGACATATCCACGCGGATGAGCGCTCTCTCGTCATTGAACATAAACTCGGCCAGGGCTTTTGTGAGCTCGGTTTTGCCGACGCCTGTAGGACCGAGGAAGAGGAACGAGCCTATAGGCCTCTGGGGGTCGGCGATGCCTGCTCTGGCGCGCCTGATGGTATCGGCAATTTTCTTGACCGCTTCTGTCTGTCCGACGACGCGTCGGGAGAGTTCGGCTTCCATTCTCATGAGCTTGTGGGCCTCTTCTTCCAGCATGCGCGAAACGGGAATGCCCGTCCACTTTGAGACGACATCGGCGATGTCCTGCTCGTTTATTTCCTCTTTCAGGATTCGGCGGGAAGACTGCAGTTTTTTGAATTTCCTCTGCTTCACGTCCAAGTCTTTCTCCAGGGCTGGAATTTTGCCGTATCTGATTTCGGCGGCGCGGGAGAGCTCGGCTTTTAATTCAGCTGTTTCGGCGTCCAAACGCATTTTTTCCAGTTCTTTTTTTAGAGATTTGATGCTGGTGAGAAGCTCTTTTTCACCCTTCCATTTGAGCTCCAGCTCCTCCGTCCGCTCCCGCAGGTCGGCAATTTCCTTTTCAATGGCTTTTGTGCGGACTTTCGGCGTTTTGGCCTCGTCTTTGTTTTCTTTGGCTGATTCTATTTCCTTGCGCAGAGCTTCGCGTTCAATTTCCAGGCGCATAATTTTCCTATGAGCGTCTTCCAGAAGAGGCGGTTTTGATTCCAGAGAAATTTTCAGAGCCGAAGCCGCTTCGTCCACTAGGTCTACGGTCTTGTCAGGCAAAAATCTGTCGCTGATGTATCGGGAAGACAGATTGACGGCCGCCACGATGGCGTCATCCGTTATGCGCACGCCGTGATAGAGCTCGTATTTTTCTTTGAGACCGCGCAAGATGGCAATAGCATCTTCTATGGAAGGCTCCGCCACATGCACGGGCTGAAAACGTCTGGTGAGCGCCGGATCTCTCTCTATGTATTTTTGATACTCCTTCAATGTCGTGGCGCCGATAGCCCGCAAATCTCCGCGAGCCAGAGCCGGTTTTAACATATTGGAAGCGTCCATTGAACCTTCGGCCGCGCCCGCGCCGACAATAGTGTGGATTTCATCTATAAAGAGAATAATCTTGCCTTCGGAGCGTTCTATTTCTTTCATGATATTTTTGAGACGCTCTTCAAATTCACCGCGATATTTCGTGCCGGCAACGAGCAAGCCGAGGTCCAGCAAAACCAGTTCTTTGTCTTTGAGCGATTCCGGCACATCGCCTGTGGCCATGCGCAGAGCTAAACCTTCAACGATGGCGGTTTTTCCCACGCCGGCCTCACCTATGAGAATGGGGTTATTCTTTGTCCGGCGGGAGAGAATCTGGATGATGCGAGTAATCTCCTGGTCCCGGCCTATGACCGGATCCAACCTGTTTTCGGAAGCCAGCTTGGTGAGACTCTTTGTGTATTTGGCGAGAGTTCTGGGCTTTTTCGGCGTGGTCGGTTCGGTGTTTTTTGTGGCTCGGAGTTCTTCCAGAACGCGCATAACCGCCGCTTTGGTTATGCGAAAACGGGACAGGATATCCAGGGCCGAGTTCGGCGTTTCCAGCAGGGCGATGAGCAGATGTTCGGTGGATATGAACTCGTCTTTTAGGCTAGTGGCAATTTTTCCGGAATTTTCCAGAGCCTGGGCTAGTTCCGGGGTGAGATATATCTGGTACGACTGCGACAGGGTGTTGCCGGCCGGCGCGCCTTCCAGAGATTCGGCCAGGGAATCGGACAGGAGAATGATGTCTACTTCCAATTTTTCCAGAATGGCCGTGACCATGCTCTCCTCCTGCAAAATCAGAGCCGACAAGAGATGGAGGGGATTTACGTGATTTTGGACGCGCTCTATGGCAAGCTCGTGCGCTCGTCTGATGGCTTCTTTGGCTTTGGTTGTGAAATGATTAAGGGGTGGCATAGGTTTTTAACACGTTTGAGGGCAAAAAACTGTTCTGGCCGGTTCCGTCGTTTATGGCGACAATCTCACCCAAAAGATTAACCAGAATGGCGCGGCTGTCAAAGTATTCACCTGTGACGTTTACCTTTATCCTGTCGGTATTTTTGGAAGATATGATGCCGGTGGTAACAGTGGTTTCTTCCCTGCCTCCGATTAACACGACCGATTGGCCGAGTTTGGACGCGCTGGAATCTGCCAAAGCGGCGCCGATGTAAACTCTGGCATTTTTCGGGTCGGCGCTCTGCTCAGCCTGAAAGAGAGAAACTCCGGTCTGGTGGTCGCGGGAAACAAACGACATCGGGACAGCGTTGCCGCCGTCGAGTTTGGCAGAGAGACCGATATTGTAAACCATATCGGTATAGGCCGCAACTTTTCCCGAATTGGAGAGGATGACGCCCAGACCGACGTAATTTCCGGCGTCGTATATGCGGACAATGGCCTTTTCGGCTCTGGCTATGGCATTCGTCACCGCCTCGTCCTCCCTCACCACTATAGTCTCTCTGGTGGTCGTTGCTCCCGGAGAAACAGTCTGAATAGTTTTTTCAACGACGCGATTTATGGTCTGAGTGACGGCCGGAGAACTCTGGCCGAGGAGAGATACGGTGACGATGCCGGTGGCGATGGAAGAAACAAAGGAAACCAGGATAGCCAGGAGGATGATTTGCTGTTTGGTCAGGTGTTCCATGGCACTAATAATAAGCCCTTCAGGTCTCCGCAACAAGGTGTTTTAACTACAGCTTCTTCAAGATCGTAATGATTTTATTTATCTCTCTCCTTGTCGTTTCTGGAGAGAAAGTGAAACGTAGGGTGTTTCTGGCGCGCCATTTTTCACCGCCCAGACTCTCTACGACATAGGAATTTTCTTCGCCAGCCATGCACGAGCTCTTTGTGGAGCAGGCGATGCCGGCTTTGTCCAGCATTAAAACAGCCATTTCGGGGTCGGAAATGTTCGGCAGGGAAATGTTTATATTGTTCGGCAGGCGTTTTTGGAGAGAGCCGTTTATGACCGCGCGCGGCAGTTCTCTCCCTACCTGAGAGAAAAAGTATTTTTGAACAGCTTCGGCTCTTTTTGATTTTTGTTTTCATTCTCTCTGTGCCAGTTCAAGCGCGGTGGTAAAGCCCGTAACGAGCTCCAGGCACTCCGAGG
>JBBTTH010000055.1:0-3075 GCA_038064295.1 Patescibacteria group bacterium | reverse complement strand
AACAATGTGGATAACTATGTATCACAGTGGGATAGGGTGTTATATACTATTATGCAAGTGGGAAAAAGTGGAAAGCGAACATCATTACGTTTTCTCCGATAAATACCCACGATGCATGCGAATCGTAGAGACAATCTATACGGCGGAGGGTCTATTCGGCTCTTATGAGATAAAGATTTTTAAAACGGTGGGCTTGCGACTAAGTGAGCTCGTGCGTGCGAGCAAAAATCAATAGCCATGCTCATAGGCGAATACACTCATTCCATAGACGAGAAAAACCGCATTTCTCTGCCTGTCAAATTCAGGGAGAAAATGGGGAAGAAGGTCGTGGTCACGCCCGGTCTCGACCATTGTCTCTTTGTGTTCATGCCGCGCGAGTGGGAAAAAATTTCCACAAAGCTGTCGGAGGCTTCTATCGGCCAATCCGACAGCCGGAGTTTCAGCCGATTCATGTTCGGCGGGGCGGTGGAGGTGGATGTTGATTCCATCGGCCGCATTCTCGTTCCGGATTTTCTCCAGAGTTGGGCGAATCTCCGGGGCAAAGTCGCCGTGGTCGGCGTGCAGTCGCGCGTGGAAATCTGGAATGAGAAAGCCTGGATAGGCTACAAGAAAAGCGTGGAGGGCAAAGCCGGCGCTCTGGCCGAAAAATTGGGCCAGGTGGGCGTGATCTGACGGATTCTCGGCCAACTGTGTATGCATGAGGCAGTTCTTTTACAAGAAACGATAAATGGGCTCGACTTAAAACCGGGAGATGTCGTCGTAGACGGTACTCTGGGTCGGGCGGGACACGCGAGCGAGGCTTTCCGAAAAGAGAAAGAAATTTTTCTCATAGGCATAGACAGAGATGAAAACGCCGTAGAAGAATCAAAAGAGAAATTTGAAATGGCTGGAATTGATTCGACGAGATTTAAATTCTTTCAGGGGAACTTCAGAGACATGGGCGAGTTTATGAGAGAAGCCGGCCGGGACCGCGCGGACAAAATCATGCTTGACTTGGGACTGTCTTCTCCTCATCTGGATTCTTCCGGTCGAGGATTCAGTTTCAAGAAAGACGAACCTCTACTCATGACTATGGAGAAAAATCCAGGAAAAGACTCTTTTACCGCGCGCGATATCGTCAATACCTGGACCGAAGGAGACATAGCTAATGTGATTTATGCCTACAGCGACGAGAGATACTCGCGCCGGATCGCCAGAGCCATAGTCGAGAGGAGACAGGAAAAGCCGATAGAAACCACCGCGAATCTGGCGGATATCATTTCCGAATCGGTTCCGCCGGTTTACAGGCGGGGTAAAATCCATCCTGCCACCAGGACTTTCCAGGCTCTGCGCATAGCCGTAAACGACGAATTGGGCAATCTCAAATCAGGCTTGGAAATCGGCCTAAAAAAACTAAAAACAGAGGGCAGGATGGCGGTCATATCCTTTCACAGCCTGGAAGACCGCATCGTAAAAAATTTCATGAGAGAAGCGCAGAGAAATGGCCTTGGCGAGACGACCACAAAGAAGCCGATAACGCCCTCCGAGGCGGAAATTTCACAAAATCCCCGGTCACGCAGCGCCAAATTGCGAATTTTCATAAAAAGGTAAAAAACGACGGCCATGCGGGAAAAATCGGGAAAAATAAAAAAATAAAACAAACAAAATGACGCAGTATATGCAGGAAAAAATAGAAAAAATTGAACGGCCGACAACGGCCTGGGTTCTCTTTGCCTTGGCGTTTGTTTTCGTCTCCGCGTACGCTTATTTTGTAAACGGCGCCATAGGAAATATAATATCGGCCGGAGAAATGCAGACGAACATTACGGAACTCTCTTCTGCCGTGGGTATCTCGGAAGGAAAACTCTTGGCGGCCGAAACCGCTATTAACATGGAATATGCCCGCGCGCGAGGTTTTCAGGAATCTCCCACCGGCGCTGTATACGTCGCCAAACGCCATTCTGCATCGCTTTCCCTCAACAAATAGGAACGCTCATGCGGCGAATGCAAATTCTAAGAGTCCTCATCCTCACAGCCGCCGCTGTTTTGATAGGGCGGCTGTATTATGTCCAGGTGATGCAAAACCAGGTGTACAGGGATCAGGCCGACAGACAATATGTGAGGAGGGGGCAGGCGTTGTTTGACAGAGGGACGATTTATTTTTCGCCGAGAAACGGCCCGCCGATTTCCGCCGCCACTCTGGCCGCTGGTTATACCCTGGCTCTCGAGCCGAAAAAAATAGAACATCCGGAAAACGCATTCAACACTTTGATCGGGATTTTGTCCGTGGACGAGCCGGAATTGTTGGTAAAAATAGGAACGGAGAAAACCTATGTGGAAATAGCAAAACGCCTGGATGAAAAAACGGCCAAGCGTGTGGTAAATCTCGGCATGGCCGGCGTCAGCGTATACAGGGAGCGCTGGCGTTTTTATCCTGGCGGACGGAGCGCCGCAAATGTCCTGGGATTCGTCGGTTTTCAAGATGATGGTGTCACTCTGGCGGGCAGTTACGGCTTGGAGAGATATTACAACGACATTCTGGTGAGAGACTCTTCCGGCATGTATGTCAATTTCTTTGCAAAGATTTTTTCCGGCGTGAGCAATGTGTTTGAAAAAGGCGGCGGGGTTGGCGGCGACATCGTGACATCCATAGAACCGTCCGTAGAGCAGGAATTGGAGAGAAAAATCGCTTCGGTTGAAACAGCTTGGAAATCAAACCTGGTCGGAGGCATAATCATGGACCCGAAAAGCGGCGAAATATACGCCATGGCCGTCACTCCGTCATTTGACCCGAACGATTTTGCCGGTGAAAAAGACAGCGCGGTTTTCGGTAATTCTCTGATTGACCGCGTCTATGAAATGGGCTCCATTATAAAACCCCTCACCATGGCGGCAGGATTGGATGCCGGCGTCATCACGCCGGAAAGCACCTATACGGACTACGGTTTCGTTCTTTCAAACGGAGCCAAAATATCCAATTTTGACGGCAAGGCCAGAGGCACAGTGCCCGTGCAGGAAATTTTGAATCAATCGCTCAACACAGGAATGGCGTTCGTGGCTTTACCTCGCGTTTTACCCACGATGGGCGCTACGCCA
>JBBTTH010000054.1:0-4476 GCA_038064295.1 Patescibacteria group bacterium | reverse complement strand
GACGGCGAGGAAGCTTAGTAAATTTTCTAGCAAGAAAATTTACGTCCATTTTCGATAGACATTATTCCTTTCGCTTTCTTTTTTGTGATACAATCGATTTATCAAGCGTATTTATGAAAACCATAGCCATATACCACAAATACTGCACGGACGGCACGACTGCGGCCGCCGTGGTTTTGAGGAAATTTCCTGATGCCTTGCTCTTCCCTCTCGGTCACGGTTTCAAACTGGAAGAGCTGGAGCCTGTCCTCAAATCAGCCAAACCGGGCGACCAAATCTATACCGTTGACTGCGCCTTGGGCGTCGAGGAATTTCTGGACAGAGGATTCGCCGTCACGGCCATAGACCATCATGCCGGAGCGAAAGAAGAAAATCAAAAACTTGCGGATAAAAACAAGAGCTTTACGTTTATATTTGACAACAATAAATCTGGGGCGTCGCTCGCCTGGGACTATTTTTTCCCGAAAGAAAAAAAACCTGAACTCATAAAACTTGTGGAAGACAGAGATTTGTGGACATGGAGATACGGCCAAAAGACAAAAGACGTCGGCAATTATCTCTATATGCTCATAAACAAGCCGGAGAAAGTGTTGAAACTACTCGACAAACCGCTCGACTCGGCAAAACAGGAAGGCGCCGTCATTTCCCGTTTCGCGAATATGGTCATAGAACACGGAGTGAAAACGACAGAACCGATAATGGTTCGTGTGGGCACATATACTGTGCCTTTTTATAATATAATTTTTGACAAATCGGAAAGCGGGAACATGCTGGCCACGGAACGCGGTCAGGCGGTCGGCCTGTTTACCATAGACGGCGGCGAGGTGAAAATAAGCTTCCGGTCCCTGGATAATCAGAAACCATCCGCTCTGGATCTCGCCTTAAAACTTTGCGCAGGCGGCCATAAAAACGCCTCCGGCGCGAAAATGAAATTGACTGATTTTGTAAAATCAATCGTTTTTTGATTTTTATCGTTTAATTTTCCGCGAGACAGGTCGTGCCGTCCGGATGTATGTCAAAACGGACTTCTGCTATGGAAATAGTCCGACCGTCAAATGATACCTCCACGCCGGCGCCTGTCTCTACGGAGTCGGCAAAATATTGGTCGAAAATAAAATTGCCGAGAGAATAATAAATGCTTTTGCCTCCATAGATTTCATGCTCTTGGATGATATGCGGATGAGAACCTACGATTATATCCGCTCCGGCGTCTATGAAAGAATGAGCCAAAGCTTTTTGATATTCGGTGGCAGGCAGATATTCATCTCCCCAATGAGCGTAAACTAGAACCAAATCAGCCGTTCTCTTGGTTTGCCAGATTGCCTGTATGGTTTCTCGGGAATCATTTTCGCCGAGAAACTGATTGAAGTTTATGACGGCTACGCCGTAGCCTCCGAGTGTCGTCGTGGCAAAAATTTGACTGCCCGGCGCGCCGAAATAGATGACCTCTGCCCGATTCAGTTCCTTCTCCGTGCTGTCTCTGCCGAATATTCCGAAATCCAGAATGTGATTATTGCCGAGACTGACCATTTTTATATTATTTGTGGCTAGAACGCGGGCGACATCAACATCAAACGTAAAAACCGTGTTGCCGGCTTCTTCCGGCTTTGTGTTTCGGGACAAGGAGGCTTTGTTCGTAATCGGTCCTTCCAGATTGCCTGCGACCAGGTCAAAACCGCGCAGATAATCGCCTATGCATGAAAATAGATAATCATAACCTTTCTCATAGGCTACGGCGCGGATGGTCCGGTCAAACATCATGTCTCCCACAAATAAAATCCGGACTTTTTCACTCGGATTCTCTCCGTGGACGTATTGATATGTCTGTTTGTCCTCCCTAAACAAAGAAACCAGGGCCAGACCGGCAACGGCGACAATTAAAATAATCAGAGATTTTTTCATGGCCTGTAATACCCGTCTGTCGGTTTAAATCAGATTCGCAGATATTTGCGGACGGCCAGATAGCTGGACAGCGCGCCCAGGATGAGTCCTCCGCCCGTGAGAATACCTATGAGTGCCGGCAGGTTTGCCGTGTAATACTGGAAGAGGTTCCAGCCGCTGAAAAATGTCTCGGTGATGTTTGATACCCAGTATGTGGCGGGATAGAAAATAATAACGGTTATGATGCCGGAGACGAATCCGTACATGAGACCGAGGACTATAAATGGCCCGCGGATGAAAGTGTTGCCGGCGCCGACCAGCCTCATGACGGAAATTTCTTCGCGGGCGATATATATGACCAGGCGGATAGTATTGAAAGCGATGAGGATGGAAATAATGGCCAGAATCAGGGTGACCGTGAGAGCGATGGTGGTGCCGCCGTTTATGATTTTTGACAGAGTGTCTATGGCGGTCTTGTTCTGATAGTAGTTTATTTTGTCCATGAACGTGCCGTCCTCGCCGCCTTCGGATTCCAGAAACCTGGCTATGCCTTCGTATTGGGAAGTTTCCCTGGCTCTCACATTGAGAATGGCGCCTAGAGGATTGTCTCCGAGTTCATCCAGGGCCTGGAGGGTGATTTCGTCGTTCGCGTGACGGTCCCTGAAATTGGCCAGAGCGTCCTCACGCGAAACGTATTCCGTCTCGGCCACTTCCGGCAGAGACTCCAGTTTTCTCTGGAGATTCAGTATTTCATCTTCGCCGGCAGTGGGCACAAAATAGACGTTTATGTCCACTTTTGCCTTTATTTCGCGGAGAGAATAGTCGAGCAGGGCGCCGGCAAAAATAATGCCTCCCAGAGTAAAGAGAGTGAGAGTGATTATGAGAATGGAAGACAGGGAGACAAAGCCGTTCCGCCAGAATGACACGAAACCAGATTTGAAAACTCTCTTTGTGGCTGTCCAAAACATGCACACAGTATAACAAAAAGCTAAAAGGAAAGAAATTTTACCTTTCAGGAAGCGATACAAAATAAAAAAGCCGAATGTGCCGTTCTCGAACAGTCCTCGGGTCGGATTTGTCAAGGACGGACCATTGACAAATCCTCGCCTGCGGAGGTTCTCGCCCGGCACATTCGGCTTTTTTATTTTGTATTTCTTTTAAATAGCGTATTTGCCTTCCTTTTCGTCTCTGATAATTTTGCCGTTTTCCATGGTGACGACCCGCCGGCCAACCGATTCTATGACACCTTTGTTGTGAGTGGTGAGGATGATGGTGGTGCCGAGGTCGTTTATTTTTTTGAGAATCTGAACGATTTCATGGGTGTTTATGGGGTCCAGATTTCCCGTCGGCTCGTCGGCTATGATGATGTCCGGCTGGTTGACGATGGCGCGGGCTATGGCCACACGCTGTTTTTCGCCACCGGACAATTCATGAGGAAAATTCCACATCTTTTTGTCCAGGTCGACCAAGCCAAGGACATGAGGGACGTCTCCGGCTATTTCTTCGTCGGTCCTGCCCGCCGCCTCCATGGCGAAAGCGATGTTCTCAAACACCGTTTTGCCGGGTATCAAACGATAATCCTGAAAGACCGTCCCTATTCGGCGGCGAAACTGCGGCATCTTGCCATTGCGCAGTCTATGAACGTCAATTTTGTCAAAAAATACTCTGCCTTTGGTCGGCTTTTCTTCGGCCAACACCATCTTGATGAGAGTGGTCTTGCCAGCCCCGCTGTGACCCACGATGGAGACGAACTCCTTTGGCTCGATTTGCAGGTTTATATCATCCAGAGCCACAAAATTATCGGCGTATACCTTTGAAACTTTGTCAAAACGAATCATTTGTTTATTCTATCATGTTTTAATTGCGTTTTAATTTTGATAATTTCGTCTATTTTTAACTTGATTTTCCTATTCTTGCCGTGGCTTAAGACTCCCATATAGGAAGCAATCTTCGCATTAAGTCTTTTTTCTGATATTTCCCTTAATTCAAAAAGTTTTTTGCTTTCATCAACTTTTTTCAAAAGCCGATTTTGTGTCTTTATCCTCAAAACTTTCCTATGAGGTAATATGACCTGGCCGAGAAAATCAACTCCTTGCCTAGCCTTGCGCAAAGAAATCTTGTTTGGGTGAAGATCGAGAAGTAATTTGTCAATGAAAAATTGTCGTATTTTTTGAATATAACCATAAAGTGTTTCCCTATTCTGATCAATAATGACAAAATCATCGCAATATCTCGCGTACCATTTGGCTTTGAGTTTATGTTTTACGAACTGATCAAATTCATTCATATATACATTTGAAAAGAGCTGACTTGTGACGTTACCGAGAGGTAATCCCTTACCTAGACTTTTTTGGAAGCTCTTGAGAACGATCTCTATGAGTCTTAAAGCTTTTTCATCAGTAATTTTCTTTCGAACTAGAGAAAAAAGTAATTCGTGATCTATAGAATCAAAAAACTTTCTCACATCACATTTGAGAACATGGCTCTGCCTCGTCCAATTAAAAGTAGACTTACCTAGGAACGCTTCTGCCTGATTATTTCCCGCATGAGTACCTTTAAAATTTCTGGATGAATAAGAATCATGGATAAAATGTT
>JBBTTH010000053.1:0-14078 GCA_038064295.1 Patescibacteria group bacterium | reverse complement strand
TTCCCCACACACGCTTTCCAAGCGTGCGCACTAGACCGCTATGCGAACCCTCCAAAGAACTACCACCTCCCGGACGAGCCGCCGCCGCCCGACATTCCACCGCCGAATCCGCCAAAGCCGCCGCCTCCAAATCCGCGCCCGCCGCCCATGCCGCCCCACCAGATGCCACCGTGCGCGCCCGGCGGGCGCTTGCCCGCGAATTTTTTTGACAAAAAGTAGTCAGCCATGAGACCGATAACGGCCAATATGACTCCAGCTAAAACGGAATAGAAGATAATCATGCCGAGGAAAAATCCAACGAAACCGCCGAGCCACCAGGACTTGCTGTATATGACCACAGGAATGAGTTGGATGACAATGATAAATATAAAAAGTAAAAGTGACGACATATCCATAAACTTATAATCTCCCGCATTTTCTATGGATGACTGAACATACCGTTCTATTTCCGGATCATTTTTTATCAATCCCATAATTATATCCGCAGCCGAATTTATACCGCCAAAATAATCTTTATTTTCGAAAGCCGGAATCATAACGTTGCGCATGACGGCGGACGATGCGGCGTCCGTAATTGTCGGTTCCAGGCCGTAACCGACCTCTATGCGCGCCTGCCTGTCGTCCGGCACGACTAAAATCAATAGGCCGTTATCCTGCTTTGCCTTGCCTATGCCCCACTCTTCAAACAATTTCACGGCATATGTCTCTATCGTTTCGTCTCCAAGCGCGGGAATTGTCACAACGGAAACTTCCACGCCTGTTTCCCGCTCCAGGGAAGAAAGTTTTGTCTCCAGTGATGTTTTTTGTAGAGCTGAAAACAGCCGGGCAAAATCATTTACAAATCCAGACGGCTTCCCCGGACTTTCATAGGCTGAGACTTGGAAAGCGGACGTCAAAAATAACAAAAAAAACAGCGGATACAAAGTTCGAGTCGTGAGGAGCAAGGGGTTCCCTTTCCAAGGGTCCCTCTCCGAGCGACGAGAACTTTCGTATCCGCTGTTTTTCATTTGTTAGAATTCCACTCTCGGCGCCTCATCGGCCTGCTCTACCGATTGGAAATAAGGTTTTGGCGAGTAGCTGAAAAGTCTTGCCGTTATGGCGCTGGGAAAACGACTGACCAAGAGATTGTATCCCCTCACGCTCTCATTGAATCGTCCGCGTTCCACCGATATGCGGTTTTCCGTGCCTTCTATCTGGGACTGCAAAGCCAGGACATTTTCGGCGGATTTCAACTGGGGATAATTTTCCATGACGACAAGCAGGCGGGCAAAAGCCGATTCTACTTCGCCGGCAGCCGATACTTTTTCATTTGTCGTCCTGGCGCCGGCATACCGCGTGCGGGCCTCCGCCAGAGCGTTGAATACCGCCTGTTCTTGTTTCATAATGCCTTTGACCGATTCAACCAGATTCGGAATGAGGTCAAAACGTCTCTGGTATTGCGTTTCCACCTGTGCCCATTGCGCGTCTGCGGACGTGGAAGCGGTAACTAACCGATTATAAGTAACGCCAAAATAAGCCAGAACCAGAAGAACAACTGCTATGACGATGATTGTTGATTTTTTCATATTGCTTAATTATCCATCAAATTGAGCGAAAAACAAGCAGGGACAACAGGGCGAATAAAACGGCCAGGTAGAGCGTATATGTGGCGACAGAAAGGAGAATCGGAAAACCAAAAACGACATAAAGGAGCAGGATGATAATGCCGACGCACTGCAGGACCATCTTGGTCTTGCCCATGATTTTTGCCGGCACGATTCTGCCTCTGTATCTCACGTACGCGAGAGACACCAGGAGAATTTCCAGAAAAATAATAGCCGAAGCGAGGCCGAGACTCACATATTTGGAAATGACTATGACAGCGACAGTGCTTACGAGCAGTTTGTCGGCAATAGGGTCGTAAAAGGTGCCCCATGATGTTACTTTTCTTTTTGTCCTCGCCAGAGCCCCGTCCAGAGCGTCGGAAAAAGCCGAAAAGAGAAACAGGATGGTGCCAGCCTCGTAATAATCAAAAGTGAAGAAAAAAGCCACGAAAGGGATGGATACGAGGCGGAACTTTGTTATTTGATTCGGCGTAACATGGCCCGGAATGAGCTTTAGAAACGTTTTAGCCAGAAATCGGTCAATAACGGTGGCTCTGGTGAGATATGTAACCTTGGTCTCCGGCACTTCCAGGAACTTGTCCAGGAACGTCAATATCGGATTGTGGGTCTCTCTATGTGTTTCTGGCATAGAACTGTTTAGACTTGGAAGTATAACACAAAAGAAAGTCCGCCAAACATCATATAGGCGGACTGGCGAAATTGAAAATTCAGGCAATTGGTTCCGGCTCCCAGAGAATCGGATCCATCGCAAAGAAAAATATTTCCCCTGGATCAATTAAACCCCTCACGGTCCAAACCTTTCCATCCCCGTCGAAGGCAAATGTTTGGTGGTCAAAGTAAAAAAACCAGCCGGCGAACCTACCATTTAAACCGAGATTTTCTTCCAATTTAAAACCGAGTCTCCCGAGAATTTCTGATTTCTTCATAGATTTAGAAGATCAAAGGTTGATGACGCGTGCTTAACTCGATTATTTATACTTCATTTGACACAAAAAGGCAAACAATGCTAGGCTGTCCTCCATGAGCGCGATTTCTAGTGTACTACCGTACATTCAGATAACCATATCGGCACTCCTCGTCCTCGCCGTCCTGCTCCAGCAGTCCGGCGCCCAAAACGGCGGAGCGCTCGGCGGGCCTGATTTATCCGGGTCGGTATTCCACACACGCCGAGGTTTGGAAAAAATTCTCTTTGTTTCCACCATCGTGTTAGGCGTGCTCTTTGCGCTCACTTCATTCGTGTCGCTTCTAAAATAAACTTTTTTACTTATCGTCCCGCTCGACGGGGATTCATCATGGAACCGCAAAATAATACGCAAAGCAATGTCAGGCAAATTTTTGCCCGCGAGAGAAACGTCCAGGGATTGGACCGGGCGCAAGGCGTGTTCAACGCCTTCTCTATAACGGAGAAAGCCGTGTTTTTGGTTTTTGCCGGTTTATTTGTTTCTTCCGCCCTGGCTCTGGCTTATAAAGTAAACTCCGGTTACATGGTAAAAGTGCCGCTCCGAGGCGGAGAATTGACGGAAGGCATCGTCGGCACGCCCAGATTTATAAATCCCCTGCTCGCCATATCCGACGCCGACCGCGACCTCACGGCTCTCGTCTATTCCGGCCTCTTGCGGGCGACGCCGGACGGCAGATTCATTCCTGACTTGGCGGAACGATATGTCGTCTCTCCGGACGGTCTTTCGTACACTTTTGTCATCCGGGAAAATGCGGCTTTTCATGACGGCAGGCCCGTCACGGCCGATGATGTGGTCTATACCGTGGCCAAAGCCCAGGAGAACTCGCTCAAGAGTCCGCGCCGCGTCAATTGGGAAGGTGTCGCCGCGGAAAAGACGGGCGACCGGGAAGTGGTTTTCAGATTGAAACAACCCTACGCTCCATTCATCGCCAGTCTCTCCATAGGTATCATTCCAAAACATATCTGGAAAAATTTTGAAGGCGACCAATTTCCTTTCAGCGCTTTCAATACAAACGCCGTAGGCTCCGGTCCTTTTGAAATAAAATCGGTGGAACGCGCCGAAGACGGCATCCCAAATCAAATAACCCTTGTCGCCAATGCCGGATATGTCCTGGGAGAACCTTATATCCGAAAAATAGTCCTGAAATTCTATCCGAATGAAACGGCCCTCCTGGATGCTATGTCCGACGGCGCAATAGAGAGTGTGGCGAACATAGGGCCGGAAATGACCAACAGGATTTCTCCCCGGTCAAACGTTTTGAGGGCGCCTCTCACCCGCGTCTTCGGCATCTTCTTCAATCAAAATGAAAAGGAACTCCTGGCACACAGAGAAGTGCGCCAGGCCCTGGCTCTGGTCATTGACAGGGACAGCATCATAAAAGACGTTCTTCGGGGGTTCGGCACTCCGGCAGACAGTCCTCTACCTCCGACTCTGACAAGGAGCCGCCCGGCAGGAGACGGCATTCCTGTTCTCGGCGGAATCGCCAATTCTTCCAGCACATCCGATGTGAACTTGAACTCGGCGATGATTCTCCTCAAATCCGCCGGCTGGAAGAAAAATCCGGCCACCGGCACATATGAAATAAAAAACAAGACCGGCAGCAGCACTCTGGCTTTTTCCCTTTCCACAGCTAATATCCCAGAGCTGGTGGATAGCGCCCGCATCATAGAGAAATCATGGAAAGAACTCGGCGTCGAGGTAAATGTGCGCGTATTTGAGCCGTCAGACTTGAATCAGTCCGTAATCCGGCCACGCAAATATGATTCCTTGCTTTTTGGCATCGTCACGGGCAGAAATCCCGACCTGTATCCGTTCTGGCATTCTTCCCAGAGAAATGACCCGGGGCTCAATGTCGCTCTGTACACGAATGCCAAAGTGGACAAATTTTTGGAAACGATGAGGACGACAGTCGATGTAGCCGCGGCGGGACGGGCCACAGTCGGATTTGAGGAGGAAATCGCCAGAGACACGCCGGCCATTTTCATATGGAGCCCCGATTTCATATACGTCTTGCCGCAAAAACTCTCCGGCGTCTCTCTGGGAGAAATCACCACTCCCGGAGACAGATTTCTCAATGTTCACAAATGGTACATAAAAACGGACAAAGTGTGGAGATTTTTTGCGGAAAATGAAAACGATTTGGCGGAAAATGCCAATAATAATTAAAAGAATAATTAAAAGTTAAAAAAATTCATGGACAGAGACAACAAACAGACTGGAACAGGGCCAATTGGAACATCACACCCAAATCCGCGCGGCGCGGGGGGTCATAGATTTGGTCCCAGGCCGCCGAGAATAAGCGGACACCGTCCTCTCGGCCGAAGCAAGGTGATGCGTTCCATGGACAGACAGCGTTCGCCGCGCAGATTCGGTACGGGCGGACCGCGTCCTTTTGCCCCTTCCGGCGGAGACAGGGGAAGCGTTCCGACAGTCATTCCGCCCATAGGCGACGCTCTGCGCATCATTCCTCTCGGCGGCGTGGAGGAAATCGGCAAGAATATGACGGCTATAGAATTCGGCTCCGATATCATAGTCATTGATGCCGGTTTCCAGTTCAAAGACGAAGCCACGCCGGGTATAGATTACATTCTGCCGAATACAAAATATCTGGAAGAGCGCAAGAATCAGATTCGCGCCCTGTTCATCACTCACGGTCATCTGGACCACATAGGCGGCATTCCCTATATCATAGACCGTATAGGCTATCCGACCATATACACCAGGCAATTCGGCGCCATCATGATTCAAAAGCGCCAAGAAGAATTTCCCCATCTCAAGCCGCTTGACATAAAAGTGATTACGGGAAACGAGACCATCATCTGCGGTTCTCTCAAGGTGCGGACTTTTCCCATCTCCCACACTATTCCGGACTCCATGGGCCTCGTCATCACCACGCCTTACGGCGACATCGTATTTATAGAAGACGTGCGTGTGGACAATATAAAAGGCGTGCCGACGGAAGAAGAAGTGAGGCAGTATCAGCAGTTTTCAGGCAAGGAGGTTCTCTTGCTCACCATGGATTCCACCTCCATAGAAAAGCCGGGGTTTTCTCTGTCTGAATCGGTTGTCATAGAAAATATAGAAAAATATGTAAAGAGCGTGACCGGCCGCCTCATCATAGGCACATTCGCTTCGCAGGTGGAGCGCATCATCGCCATCATCAAAATGGCCGAAAAATACAACAAAAAAGTGGTCGTGGAAGGCCGTAGCATGAAGACAAATATAGAAATTATAAAATATTTGAAACTGCTGGACGTCAAAAACATCATTCCGGCAGAGCAGATTGAGAGCTATCCGCCGGACAGGATAGTGATGCTCGTCACCGGCGCCCAGGGCGAGGAGTTCGCCGCTCTCATGCGCATAGCCACCAAACAACACAAATACGTCCAATTGCGGAAAACTGACACCATCCTCCTGTCTTCATCCATCATTCCGACCAACTATAGCGCCGTCATAAAATTGAAAGACAATCTGTATCGCTCGGAATCAAAAGTCATCACCTATCTGGATTCCGACATTCACGCTTCGGGCCACGGCAACCGCGACGAACTGAAGTGGATTCATGAACAGATAAAATACAGGTTCTTCATCCCTCTCCACGGGCATCATTATATGCTCCGCCAGCATTCCGAATTGGTCCAGTCTCTCGGCGTGCCGCGCGAAAATATCGCGGTTCCTGACAACGGTTCCATCATAGAAATCCGCGACCAGGGCAAAACCATAACTGTCTTGAAAGAAAAGGCGGCAAACAATCTGGTACTGGTGGACGGATTTGCCGTGGGCGACGTGCAGGAAGTGGTCATACGCGACAGACAATTATTGGCTCAGGACGGCATGTTCATCATTTTCGCCATCATTGATTCCCAGACCGGACGTCTGAGAAAATCGCCTGACATCATTTCCCGAGGGTTCGTTTATCTGCGCGAGTCCCAGGACCTCCTGCGCGAGACGCGGAATATCATCAAAAACACCATAGAAGATTCGGCTCGGGGCATGAATCCCCTCAATGTTGAAATGATAAAGGGCAATGTTACCGATACCGTTTCCCGCCACCTCTTCCAGGAAACTGCCAAGAGACCTGTGGTTATTCCCGTACTCTTGACTGTTTGAAATAAATAGCAAAAAAAACAAAAGGAGGAGTGTCTCTCGAAAACGAACGGAAAATTTTTTACTAAAAATTTTCCTAAGCTCGGGCACCGTCGTGCCCTCGGTTTCATTTTCTCGATCCACTCCTCCTTTTGTTTTTTTGCTACTTTTTTATTCAAAACTTGCCATGCTACAATTATCGCCATGTTTCAGGGAAAAACTTTTGCCGAAAAGAGGACTATTCTATACGTCATAGGTTTTGTTTTTAACCTCAGTTACGCCATACCGGCTTATATAAATTCCTCTTTTCTCGCCGGTTTCGTAGGCGAAAAATTGGTGGGCATCATATATGCGGCCAGTTCCATTCTGGCTATCGCCGCTTTTATGGAAGCGCCCAATATCCTGCGCAAATGGGGCAATGTAAAAACGACTGTCGGCTTTCTTTTCTTGGAACTGTTTTCTCTCGCCGGCCTCGTCTGGGGAGGCGGCGTTTTGGCTATGATGGCGTCTTTCATGCTCAATTTCGTTATCATCGCTCTGGCGAACTATACTCTGGATATTTTTTTGGAGAGTTTTTCGAGCGATGTCAGGACCGGCCGCATCCGCGGAATGTTTCTCACGGTCGTAAATACGGCCTGGCTCATTTCGCCCTATTTCGCCTCGCAAATTCTCCAGAGATTCGGCTTTTCGGGTCTTTATGGAATTTCTGCTATTTTGCTCTTGCCTGTAATTATTTTAATTATACTGAGACTTCGCGACATCGCCGAACCGCGGTATGAAAAACTGCCTTTTTGGAGAAGTCTTGGAGAAATTTGGACCGACCGCGACATCAAGGGTATTTTGGTCATCCAAACGCTCCTTCAGTTTTTCTATGCCTGGATGGTCATCTACACGCCGATATATCTGCATGAAACAATCGGTTTTGACTGGCCTGTCATAGGCGCCATTTTCACCGTCATGCTCCTGCCTTTTGTCATATTGGAGGCGCCGCTCGGGAAATGGGCGGACAGAAACGGGGAAAAAACAGCTTTATCAGCGGGTTTTGTCATCATGGCTCTGGCCGTGGGACTGGTCGCTTTTATGACCGACCACAACCCGTTTGTTTGGGCGGGCATATTGTTCCTCTCGCGTGTCGGAGCAGCCACGGTAGAAGTTATGGCCGATACTTATTTTTTCAAGAAAGTAACCGCCGTCAAGACTCATCTCATCAGTTTTTCGCGTATGACCCGTCCCATCGCTTATGTCGTCGGCCCGATTGTGGCAACCATTCTATTCACCGTTTTTGACATAAAAGGCCTTTTTATCTTCCTCAGTTTTTTAATGCTCTATGGTTTGCGCTACAGTCTGGTGATAAAGGACGCGAAATGAAAACTCAAACGGTTTTCCGACCTTCCGGACGCGGCCGCCGATTTGCCTCGCCGGTCCAAAGTTTGACGCACTCCAGACACATAAACATGGGGATTTCGCGGCGGGCCTTGTCTTCGGCAGTTTTGCACGGACCATTTTCGCTTTTTCTATGTGACATCCATTCTTCCAGGCGGGAAACGACAAAACCGGCGTTGTGGAGGGATTTTGAATAAGCCTGAAGAGAACGATGGAAAGAAATCGTTGTGTTCCCCGTGACTTTTGCCGCACTTGCGTCGTCCGCGATATTTGAGACATTCATCCTATTTTTCTCTGCCGTCCATCCCGGATGCATGTCTATTTCCTTCTTTGATTCGCTCATATATTCGTCTATCCTCCTATATTGCGTTTTCGATTTTTCGTCAAAACCCCAAGAACTTTTATCCGGAATTCTAAAGGCCGGATGATTTAAAACAATGATAAATTTTCCGCCATTTTTCAACAAACGCGAAACTTCCGCAAATACGTCGGTTATTTCCTCCATATTTTGAATAGCCAGAACACACAGAGCGGCATCGAATTTTTTGCCGTCGAGCGCGGACAGGTCGTCGGCGGAAGCGACGAAAAACTCTTCATTGTGTTTCGCGCGACTCTCAGCTATGCGAACAAGTTCCGGAGCGATATCCACTCCGGTCACCCGCGCGCCCATGGCGGAGAGAGCATGGGAAAAATATCCCTGGCCGCAGGCCAAATCCAGAATTTTTTTGCCTTTTTCGGGAGCAAACAGGCGCAAAATGTTTGGCATAATCACTTTGGCCTGGTGCGAATCCGCATCATTCACCGTCGCATCATACCAGTCGGCCACGCCTCCCCATCCGGTGTTTTCGCTCATTTTTCTTCTTTAGGTTTGAGAGCTACATTTTTTGTTCTGGGCAATTGCTTTTGAGATGTCGTCGGACGGCGCCCTACGTCCGATACATAATGTGACCAAAATCAAAACAAATGCGGACAGAGCCATCATCGGGATAGTGACATAGCCGAACTGGAGAACGAAATTTTTGGCACATGAAACCGAGTAGCCTATGGCCAGACATTCCAGTCCGAATGGATTCCAGCCAATCTGGCCGATATAGTGGAACAGAGCGATGACGGCCCCGATGCCGGACAGTGCTATGCCGTATATTTTCATCCCCGCATCTCTGCGGAAAGCGGCTATTCCAAAGAGGATTACTTGAGGATACATGAATATCCTCTGGAACCAGCAGAGCTTGCATGGGTCATAGCCTATGACATCGGAATATATGAGACTGCCCAGAGCGGCCAAAAACGACACCAGGAAAGCTATGAGCAGAGATTTTCTTTCAAAAAATCGGACAAAATTTGTCTGATTTAATTTCGGGGAAAAGACAGCGATGACGAGAACGACCACGAGCAGGTCGGCGACGACCGTGAGCGAGGACCAGAATATATTCACGAATGATATAAATGACTGCATGTTGATTGCTCATCAATCCCTTGTAAACGGACAGCCTGTAAAAGCCGCAAGGAAGGCGAGGGAAAGCACACCGGTTTTCCGGGTGCCATCTTTCAATTCCCATGTGGGGTATGTTTCAATTTTTTTATCTATGCAGACCGGGAGCTGGCTTCTGCCGTCAACGGTTGAACATTCAACATAAGACAGTTTCTCTGCCGACTTGCCGAACAGCGCCTTTTGCTCCTGGCAATGAGGACACCAGAACGCGCCGAAAAATACCGTCTCGCTTTCTCTGATGCACGCCGCAAACGTGTCGTATCGCCCCGGGCGAGATGAATACCAGACCATGCCACCCAAAACCACGACGACAATTATTCCCGTAACGACCCATGATGCGTATCGTTTCATATGTTGACAAGTATAGCAGATGCGAAGCCCGTATGAGATAACCAAAAAAAACAGATGTTTTTTTATTTGTTGTTTTTTTATACGGGTCCTATTACTTCATCTGGACTTTTGAAATACGACTGTAGAGAACCATGAGCGCCGATAAACAGATGGTGATGACCAAAAGCAAGTTTGCAACGTCAAGTCCGAGTAGCCATGATAGGGTGAGATTGGTTTTTTCATAGAACCAGGACGGATTGAGCATAAAGGATAAAGTATTAAGGACATCAAGGACAGAACCTATGCAGAACATGGCCGAACCGCGCATGAAACTCATGTCCCTCTCTCCAGACTTTATGTCCTTTATAATAATCCCATATATGATAAACCATGCGCCCAGGAATAGCAGGAGCAGTATGGCCAGCGCGTATAAGTGAATGTCCTTTAGAAAATTCACCACTCTGTCGGTCAGAGAGCCTATAACTCCGGCTATATTGGAAACGCTGGACGTGGCTTGACCGATGGCGTTTTCAAAATCTTCTGGATTGATAGGTATGTCCTTTATAAACTCATTGTTCTTGTAAGTCGGATTGTCTCTACAATAAACGGTATTTATATGTCTGGTCGTTGTGACATACACAATACCGGTAGGTTCTGTGACACCCCATGGAGCGAGGATTTCTTCCGTATATTTTGCCTGCATGGCTTTTACGGCTTCTTCTGTGACAAGGTCAAAATCGCCGTTTACCGCGAGACCGGCCTTTTCATACGTATTCAAAAAATATTGGAGTTTGCGGACCTCGTCCGGATTGTTATCTATGCCTCTTCGGAGAAAAGCTGTTATGAAATTGCCTGCGGGACAAACTTTTTCAGGACCAAAAACTGATGACCCTGATATTTTTGCATTGTCGAGCGTGATCCATATATTGCCGGATATGACATCGGCTGATGCAGATACCGCGGGACATCCGAAACCGGTGCAACGGCGTCTGGAACCGCTTCCACTACCACTGCCGCTACTACCGCCGGAAGTCGTGACGACAGATACGGCATTGACAATTGAACCGCCGCCACTGCTGCCGCTCGTCAGAGCGGGGTCATCATCCGTATCATTAATTCCTGTAACCGTGATTGTTTGAAGAATATTCCAGTTGGAAGGCGTGAATATGATACTGGTTACAGGCGAAGTGGTTCCTTCGTTGAAATTAGAACTTTTGACTGGAAATATGACATTCCCGGCAGGGACGGATGTGAGGACTGCCGTGAAGGAAACTTTTGAGCCTGTTTCACTGGTTGAAAGAGCGTTGGGCAGAGAGAGGCTTATGTCGCGCAGAGGTGATACGACGACGCTCCTGCCATTGCCTCCGTCATCGACAACTTTGACAACTGTTGCATCCGCAGGCGATGTGACAGGCGGAACGACAGGGGGCGGTGTGACAGGCGGGGTGGTAGTAGGGATGACGGGAGGAATTACCGAAACAGTACAGCCGTTTATGGAAAGCGGACCCTGTGTCAGAAGTGAATTGTTCAAATTGGTGGATCCGTTGCTGTTTATGCCGTAGGCGTAGATGGTGTGAGTGGCACCGTCACGGAGTACTGATGGAATTGGAAAACTAAAGCCGTGGTTACCGGAAATTCCGGCATTTTTATTGACGTCCGCGCGAGGAATATTTGCAATTGTATTACCAACAAACTTACCCTTTCCCGCTTCTCCACCGACATAGAAATGGACCCCTATCTGGGCGGAAGCGTCGTCAGGGTCATATGCCCAGCCGGCAAATAGACTACAGCTGACGTTGTCCAGGTAGCCTATGGGTTTGTTGTCAATGGTGGTAACGGGGGGAGTAATCGGAGGTTCTACAGGCAGCGTTGGTGGGGTTACTGGCGGGAGGACAGGGGGCGGTGTGATTGGGGGAGTGATTGGAGAAATATCGGGTACGAGAGAAACAACTTCTATCGTTACCTGGCCGTTTGCTCCATAGCCTCCCTGTCCTACATCAGACCCCCCTCCGCCACCGCCAGGAAAACCGCCGTCGGCAGCCCATGAACTGCCTAGCTCACTTCCGGGACACGTCCCGTCGCGCCCGCATCTGCCACGACCCCCTCCCGCGCCACCGTTGGGCGATGCGCCGCCGTTTGAAGCGTATGGATTGCCGTCATATTCAATGTATGGACCGGCATTGGAGCCACTTAAATTGATATCGCCGCCTTCTGCTATACCGCCGACACCCAGGTCATTCGTGGGATTGCCGTGGCCGGCATAACTCGTTCCACCATGGCCGCCCACGGCGCGAACTACTCCGAAAGGTCCTTCAAACCTGCTTTCTCCGCCTTCGTTTCCAGCACGTCCGTCAAAAATATCCTTTATACCCCGACCGCCGGCGCCTATAGCGACGGAAAATTGTTCACCAGCCCTCACAGACAAGGTTTTCTCGGAATAGCCTCCCGCACCCCCTCCGAGCCCGGATCTGTGGGCATCCGTGACTTTTTCGCCATTACCGGCCGCTCCGCCGGCTCCCCAGACTTTTATCCTAACGGAAGAAATCCCGTCGGGAACCGTCCATGTGAAATTTCCCGAATCGACAAAGCTCGCGGTGTCCCCGACAACGCTTGCGCCAGAAATATCGGCATATGCAACGAGAGGCGCAAATGGACCAACGATAGACACCAAAATGAGCGCGGAAACCAGCGTTTTAAAGCTATTCTGACTGAAATTAGAACGTTTGAGCTTCATTTAAAGTCAGGATTTATGTGATTACCTTAACTGCAAAAACACATAAAAGTCAAAAAAGTTGCCTCAAAATTAAGCCATCATAAACAGATGACGACAGATAAAGAAAACTTAAAGGACACGGACCCAGTAGACTTTCTGTAATGTCCTTTATGAGACCTTTTGAAATATGTCATGCAAAGTAAAATAAAGGACAGATGACATAAAATCAATCCGTAAATACTCGCTGAATTTTATTTTGGTTAAAATCTATCAGAAAATATCTGCTTAATTTGGTCAATCTGCCTGAACTGCACAAATCCTAATCCAGCGGCAGAAAGCCGAATAGGCGCAGGAAGAAAGCTGTGGGAATGTCGTACCACTGGAAGAAGATGCCGTAAATCTTTGAGCTAAACGGCTTGGCCGGGCCTTTCCAGCCCCTGATTATGGCCGCCAGGTCACGCACCATGTCCGGTTCGTGGAAAAACACACCGGCCTCGACGTTCCAGTTGAACGATATAATGTCCAGATTCTGCGAGCCGATGACGCCTTCGCGCCCGTCAACCAGCATAGCTTTGGCGTGATTCATGCCGGAGATGAAATAAATTTTGGCGCCGAGATTGGTGAGACACGACGCAAAAGAACGGTTTATGCCGTCGTTTATTATCCAGTGGTCGGTGGATTTCGGCAGGAGAATTTCAACTTCCACGCCCCTGATGAGCGCTTGATGGATAGAGGCGATGAGCCAGCGCGGAGGGAAGAGATATGGTGTGACAAAGACGATTGATTTCCGGGCGCCGTCAAAACGCTCTTCATAATATTTTCGGAAGAGGTGTCGCCGCCGCCCGAAGCCGCGCTCTATAAACCAGAGTCTGGTTTTGCCGACAACTCCGTAACGAGCTCTGCCGTGATTTATTTCGCCCTTGCCTCCGCATTTGCGATACATCCTGGCAAAAGACCGCAGTATGGACCCTACGACTCGGCCACCGACTCTGATTTGGAGGTCTCTCCAGCGCGCGTATTTTTTGCCTACGTTCACTCCGCCTATGAACGCCACCGTTTCGTCAATGATGAGAATTTTGCGATGTGAGCGCCTGAAGAAAAAGCTTGAAAAAATCACTTCGGCCCCCGAGGCTCTCAGCCGGGCGACGGCGCTGCTCAAAATATCGTAACTGCCAACGATATCCAGGATGACCGCCACTCTCACTCCCCTCTCCGCCGCCCTAGCGAGCTCCGCAAAAAACCGGCTACCCGCCGGATCGTCGGCGAGGATATACATTTCAAAGTAGATATTTTTCTTTGCCGAGGATATATCTCGGAGCATTTCAATCCAGGCCGCCTCCGATGTGGTGAATATACGATGTTTCATTGGAGTGTCTGTTTGGAGTGTTTATTATGACACAGGTAAAAACTGGCAATTCCCGAAACAATCACAAGTAATTTTCAGAGCAATTTCCGTTCCCGGAAACTCATCCAGCCGTTTTTGGAAACGATTATATGGTCCGTAAGAG
>JBBTTH010000052.1:8273-9967 GCA_038064295.1 Patescibacteria group bacterium | reverse complement strand
CGGGCTTCTGCCCGCGGGCATAACCCTCACGGGCGGCGGGTCAAGCGCGCCGCTCATAGCGGAGACGGCCAAAACGGCCCTAAAGCTTCCCTCACGCATAGCCACTCTGTCCGTAAACGGCAAGGACAATGTCAAGGATTCCATCTGGTCCGTGGCCTACGGTCTGTCCGTCCTCGGCGCAGGCACGGAAGACGCCTTGGACCAGGGCTTCTCTAAAAACGGCGGCGGTTTTGCCAAAAAAGCCGGCGAGTGGCTCCGCCAGTTCCTGCCATGAATAAAATCTCCAAACTGTTGTATTTTTGAAGCTTTTTGGTATGATACATCCGGCTTACCAAACCACGAAAAGCAAGCATGCTTTCCGCTTAATTACCTTCCATATACACCATGCCCCATATAATCCCTGAAGTAGAAACATTCGCCCGAATCAAGGTGCTCGGTATAGGCGGCTCCGGCAAGAACGCCCTGAATCACATGATCAATTCCAAAGTAAAAGGAGTTGAATTCATCGGCGTGAACACGGACGCCCAGGACTTGCATCACACGCTCTCAAAGAAAAAAATCCACATCGGCAAAAACCTGACCAAAGGACTCGGCACGGGCATGAACGTCGAACTCGGCCGCCGCGCTGTTGAAGAAACGAAAGAAGAAGTTCAGGAGGCCATCAAGGGCGCCGACATGGTTTTTGTCGCCGGAGGATTGGGAGGAGGTACATGTTCTGGCGCTTCTCCAATCATCGCAAAAACCGCAAAAGAGCTCGGCGCTCTGACTGTGGCCGTCGTTACAAAACCTTTCTTTTTTGAAGGCGTCCAGAGGATGAAAGTGGCCGAAGTGTCCCTGGAAGCCCTGAAAAAAGAAGTGGACGCCATCATCGTCATTCCAAACGACAGGCTTCTCTCCAATATTGAAAAAAACACCACGGCCAAAGCCGCTTTCGCCATGTGCGACGAAGTGCTGAAGCAGGCAGTTGAAGGCATATCCGACCTCATCACCACTCCCGGCATCATAAACATAGACTTCGCCGACATTCGCGCCGTTATGGAAAACACAGGCTCGGCTCTTATGGGCATCGGCCACGCTTCCGGCGAAAAGCGCGCAGAAGACGCGGCGAAAATGGCCATCAGCTCGCCACTTCTGGACATATCTATCACTGGCGCCAAAGGCGTGCTCTTCTCTATCGCCGGCGGAGACGACCTCACTATGTTTGAAATCCAAGACGCCGCCAAAGTCATAACCGAATCCATAGACCCGAACGCCAAAGTTATTTTCGGAACTGTACGCGATGAAAAATTAAAGAAAGGTGAAGTGAAAGTGACGGTCATCGCCAGCGGTTTCGGCGAAGGCGGTACCAGTCCAGCTCCCCTGGCCAAGAGCAAATCCCTGTTTTCCGGGCCTGAAGTGAGAGAAGAGCTAGACAAAGCCAAAATTCATAACAGCTTTTCAAAATTAGATTCAAAAAATACGCTTGAAGACAAGAAATCCATCCCTACCATAAACACGGATGACGACGACTGGGGCGCCGTGCCGGCGTTTTTGAGACGGAAGAAGTAAAAAGCAAAAGGAAGAGCATCTCTCGAAAACGAACGGAAAATTTTTTGCTAAAAATTTTCCTAAGCTCGGGCACCGTCGTGCCCTCGATTTCGTTTTCTCGATCCGCTCTTCCTTTTGCTTTGGTAGCTATTGTAAGAATCATTCTG
>JBBTTH010000052.1:5780-8263 GCA_038064295.1 Patescibacteria group bacterium | reverse complement strand
CCATGTACGACCTAGCTATCATAGGTGGTGGACCGGCGGGCGTGGGAGCCGGCGTTTACGCTTCGCGCAAACGTCTGAAGACAATTTTTATTACGCGCGATTGGAATAGTCAGAGCGTAGTATCAGAAGGCATAGAAAATTGGATAGGCACGGTCAAAATTTCCGGTCCAGACTTCGCCAAAAAAATGGAAGAGCATTTGCGCGCCTACGCGAACGATGTCGTGGACATAAAAGTTGGCGAGACGGTTATAAAAATTGCAAAAAAGGAAGAAATGTCGGCAAATAAAGCAATATCGGGAGACAATCCGCTGGTTTCAGTCGGTTTTGAAATCACAACGGATAAATCTTCATACAAAGCCAGAACCATCCTCATAACAGCCGGCAGTTACAGGCGCAAACTCTCCGTTCCCGGGGCGGACAAATACGAACACAGGGGTATCACATACTGTGCGTCGTGCGATGGGCCGGTTTTCGCCGGCCAGGACGTGGTCGTCATAGGCGGAGGCAATTCCGCTTTTGAGAGCGCCGCCGAGCTCTCGGCTTATTGCAATTCAGTCACTCTCCTGAATCGTAGCGATGAATTCAAAGCCGACCCCGTGACTGTCAAAGCGGTGCTTTCAAACCCCAAAGTCCGCGCCCTGCGCAACGCCCAACTGACGGAAATAAAAGGCGATAAATTCGTAAAATCCCTCTCCTATCTGGACAAAAATTCCGGGGAAATAAAAGAATTGCCGGTGACCGGCATATTCGCCGAAATCGGCTCCATACCGTCAACCGAATTTGCTCGGGATTTGCTCCCTCTAGACCCTTTTGGTCGTATCGTCACAGACCCGCGCACTCAGGAGACATCAGTTGCGGGCGTCTGGGCGGCTGGCGACTGCACAGACGGCCTCTATCACCAGAACAATATCTCCGCCGGAGACGCGGTAAAGGCGTTGGAAGATATTTACATGTATCTCCGCGCAAAATAATCACACATGCCTTTCATCAGGGGTCTATTCTAGCATATCTATTTGCCAAAAAACTCCATAAATCGTATCGGGTCTATGGAAACATCATTTATGCGGACCGTAATGTGCAAATGCGGTTTTTCGGCATATCCCGTCTGGCCCGACAAACCTATAACTTGTCCCGGCAGGACAAGTTCGCCGACGTTTACTTTTATTTTTGAGAGGTGCATATAAAAAGTCTGGAGACCGAGGCCGTGATCAACGACAATGGTATTTCCATAATTCCTGCCCAAACGCGCAACCCTCACGACACCGCGGTTTATGGCCATGACTGGCGTGCCCTCCGCCGCGCGGAAATCCGTGCCTTTGTGCGCGATAGAGTATCCGCTGGTCTGCCGCCGGTATCCATATGTGTCGGTTACGACTGGATTTGCCACCGGATATCTGAAACTCTCTTTCCAAAAAGCATGCGTCCCCGTGCGCAATCCGAGCAAGCCGGCGTTCTCCTGGGCCAGAGTATTTACGAGGTTTGCGGCCGCAACCGGCGTGTCGCCGCCGAGCTTTTGGGGGATACCGAGAGGTAATTCCACTTTTTTTCTCTGACCAATCACCACGCTCCTCTCCAAAATTTCGCCATTGCCGAGCTTTGCCGTAATTTTATAAGTTCCCGGCTTTTTATATAAATCAATTCCGTAGAGAGCCGTCGACTGATTTTTCCAAATGAAAATGCCGATTTCTTTGCTGTCAAAGGAAATGCTTTTTACGGACGCAATTGAAGCATCGGAAATGCCTCGCATCGAAATCATGACTGGCTCGCCCTGGGTAGGACTTTCTGGAGTGACGACCAAAACAGCCGCAAAAATTTGCACCGGAAGCAAAAATAGATACGGTATTAAAAACTTTGGGAGTGATTCTGAGATATCGTTTACCTGAACAGATCGGTAAAGGCCTTGAAGACTTGAGCTGGGAGCGTATCGTACTGCCTTCCGAGATAGTAACTATAATAAGCCTTTTGGCTGGCTATGTTCTCCGCCGAATTGCAGGCTGCGCCCGTCCATGTTCCGCCAGATTGGCTACACAAAAGCATTGAGGTCGGCGAAGAAGGTGGAGGGGTTGTAGAAGTGTCAGGAGGAGGGGTGTATGTTCCTGTTGAAGGGGTAGAACTTACGCACGCTGTACCGTTCCAATATTGGTCGGAGGGACAAGTGGTACTGCTACCAGAGGACGGAGCAGTATAGGAACCGGAAGTGGTGTCCGAGGGAGTGGTCGCGACACAAGCCGTACCATTCCAATATTGCCCGCTGGAACAAGTACTACCGCTGGATGGCATAGTGTTGCTCTGGCACGCCGTGCCATTCCAGTATTGGTCGGATGGACAAGAACCGGATGTACTGCCGGAATTCGGCATCTGGCAGTAACTCGTTGAAGAGTTCCATGAGCCGCCGGCCTGGGCACAACCTGTCGCGGGGTCCGTGCTACTGGTGCTGGAAACGCATGCTGTGCCATTCCAGTATTGGCCGGAAGGACAAGTGG
>JBBTTH010000052.1:0-5680 GCA_038064295.1 Patescibacteria group bacterium | reverse complement strand
TGCTATTTGTGGTCATACAATAGCCGGTACCACCGCTCGGAGGAGTGTACCAATATTGTCCGGATGGACATTGTCCGGTTGTGGATGAGTTTGCGCAAGCACTTCCATTCCAGTATTGGCCGGAAGGACAAGTGGTGCTATTTGTGGTCATACAATAGCCGGTACCACCGCTCGGAGGAGTGTACCAATACTGACCAGAAGGACAGGAAGTGTAGGTCTTACAGTCGTTCGGACAACTTGTTGTTTCGCCACTTTCGCATATATAGTTTCCGCAGGAGGCGGCTACTGTCGCTTGTTGACACCAACCATTACTGCCGGATGTGTTCCAATTACATGATGTTTGAGAAGCACTGACACAACTCGCTTGGTCAGTGTAGGAACCACAGCCACTCCCCGAACTTACGCAGGTCGAACCGTTCCAGTACTGACCAGAAGGACACTGTCCAGTTGTTGGCGAATTTACGCAAGCGCTTCCATTCCAATATTGGCCGGTAGGACAAGAAGTATTGTTAGTATTTCCCCCGCAGGCACCGTTTGCCCAGCCACAGCCTGAAATGGCCAGACAGGAAGACTGGGTGGTTAGACTGCCACAACCGGAAATAACGGTCGGAGTTGCTCCGCGCACGCCCTGGCATTCCGCGGAGTTGTAGTCGGGATTTGAAGTGACATAGCATGTAGAGCGGGCGACGCAGGTATTGGTTGACATCTTCAGGTAGTCAATGCTCCAGTCGCACTGCTTGTAATTTTGAGTTGAAGACTGGCAAGCCTGCTTGGCCGGGTCCCAGTATTGTCCATAGCCGCAGGAACTAGCGGAAGTGCAAGAGTTTGTCGTTCCGTCCCACCATGTTCCGGTTGGGCAGGCTGTTGTCGACGTCTGTATAACGCAGGCCTGACCATTCCAATATTGACCTGAAGGACAAGCTGTCTGCTTGAAGGTATCCAGGGTGGTACAGGCGCCGGAGACAGGACATCCTCTGGCATCTGAAGCCTGATGTCTCACTTGGCCTTCCGGACAAGGTGAAGGCATGGCGTATGCCGGACAAACTGGGAACGGCTGGGGAACCGGCTCTGGGTAATACTTATCGTATGTGTTGGTTACGCTTGAACAAACTGTCTTTGCTTTCACAAAATCACCGCTGCTGATAGCCGCGAAACATTCAGGACTTGGACCAGCCTGTTGCTGTTGTTGAGGTTGATACGGCTGGTAAGGCTGATATGGTTGGTAAGGTTGATATGGTTGGTAAGGTTGATTCGGCTGATATGGCATATTCAGTTTCTCGTTCACAGCATTGAATTTCTGGGTAGCCATATTTTGGTCAAAAATTTGGCTCTTGGCTCCGAAAGAAACACACTCGGCGGAGTTGGTGGTCTGACTGCAATATCTAAAACATTCTTCCGGTCCTCTGCATCCACCGGGCCCGGTCGCTCCTCCCCTATTTAAATCTTGGTTGAATTCGCCTATTTTCTGCGTCATGTGTTCTCCTTCGGCAATACGAGATTTAATCTGATCTACAATCATCCGTGCTCCGGGAGAACTCTTGGCAATTTCTTCCACCCGGCTCAAAGCTTTTTTAGCTCCTTCCAAACATTGTTTGCCGATTTCCGGGTCGTAAGAGTTTTCACAACGCGCCGGGTCAAAACCGATGGATTCCGACATCACTTTGAAAATCTGTGACTGGGAATCAAACTGCGAACGGAATTCATCAGGCAGAAATTCGCGACAGGAATCCGGATTGAATCGGCAGTCGTTGAAATTGACCCCTTGGGCTTTCTGCGAGAAACTTTCCAGAAGTTTCAGTCCGTTTTCAATCTCTGCTTTTGTCGCGTAGCCGTTTTTGACGGCGAAGTCGCCGCAGGCGCGCGCCGATGTCAAGTCATTCTGCTCAAAAGCCCTGTCACAAGCGTCTTTTATGGCGCCCTTGCCTATCAGTTTCCGTCCATCCGGCGTCGTCAACTGCATCCTGTCAATGCTCTGGGAGTAATATTCCTTGACTCTAGTAGTTTCCTGTCTCACTTCCTGCAGACGCTTCACGCCTTCGGCGCCAAAGAATACCTCGGCGATTTTGTCGCAATCAGTAACCGATTCGGAGCCCGGTTTGAGACAAACTTCTCCGGCCTGTTCAACGCTGATTTTGCCCAATCCCGGATATTCGCCGGCAAGCAGTGATTTTTCCAGGTTGAGGGCCTGCTGGGCTTCTCTGGCATTGATGTTTTCTTTGGGAATATAGTTTGCGGCCAGTTTCTCGTTGCCGGACAAGTCGTTGCCGGCCTTGACGCAGGCAATGAGCTCCTCGCGCGACAGATTTTCCGGCGATTTTCGGCAGGTTCTCAAGTCCGCCCCGGCACCTTTGACGGTATTAATGATGGTTTCAGCGCTATTCACCGCGTCTCTGGTAACGCCCATGGTGCTGGCCAAAGCCGGTTTTTCGCTCAAAATTTTCTTGGCCAAAGCCAGTATTTCCTCGTCAAATTTGTCCCCGCTTGCCGTGCCGAGCCGCGCCAGAACTTCCGTCTTGAAAGTTGAGGCCATTTTCTCTTGTTCCGGCGTGTATATGTCGTACTTTTGGGCCAAGTCTATACCCTGTTCTATGTTAGCGTCGAATTTCTGGGCGCATTCAGCCGCGGTCTGGCAGTCCAGTTCGCGCGCCAGAGGAGCGAGGTCGGTTGGGATATCGGAAGCGTCGGCGGCGCCTCCGGTCTGTGCCAGGGCGATATTGAACATGAATACTGATACCGACACTGCTCCTATGACCATCCCCGACAGACTTATCCTTTTAGTTAAGTTCATACGGTTATGCTTTAAGTTATTTTAATCAAAAGGATTGAGGTTCTTTCTGGCTTTTTCAAAAGGGTTGGCTTCCACTCCCTCCAGAGGATTGGCTACCTTGAAAGGATTGGCTTCGTCTGTCGCCGCCTTGACCGCCTGGTTGCCCGCCTCTTCCTGCTGAGCCCTGATGTCGGCGATGGCTGTCTCGTATCCCTGATTTTTGCCGAGATACCAGACACCAAAAGCGACCAACACCGCCAGGATAACCGCCACCGCCACCTTCGTATTCTTGTTCATTTTTGATTTTTAAAAAAGCTTTAAAAAAGCACCGGATAATACTGAATTATCCAACATTTTCAAAACACTAGCAAAGAAGTTATCCACAGGCGATGACCCTAACGATACCAGATTCAAAACCCTATGTGGAGTTCTTTGTGAGGCTAGGGAGCATTATATCCATCTTTGAGAATAAGCCTGTATATCGGTCTTTGGAGGAGAAAGTGTTAGTATTAAATGATGAAAAGGATCCTTATATTCGGCAGGTCAGGATCTGGAAAGTCATCCTTGGCGACTACTTTGGGTGTAAAGTTCGGTCTGCCTGTGTTCCATAATCAGCTCGAAGTCGATAGCTGGCTCAAAAATTTGTGACCCTACGGGGAATCGGTCACAGGTTCTTACAAAGTCATTCGAAAAATCGAACGCAATATAGAATTTATTTGTGAGGTAACATGTGTTACTATACGAGATATGACAATAAAAAGCATGTATTCAACAGCAGAAGCCGCTACTATTCTTCGAATAAGTAGAGTTGAGGTATTTAGAAGGATCAAAGCAGGAAAAATCAATGCCCAAAAAGTAGGCCGTAATTATGTGGTACCTTATAATTCTGTTACCGATGCTTTGGGAGAGGGTTTGGGTACGGATAAACGAGATGAGATTGATAAGGTTATAGATAAGGCATCCAAAGAGTATGAAGAAACTTTTAAGAGATTGAGTAAGGAATGAGGACTAAAAAATTAACAGTAAAAGAGATTGAATATGTAGCCTTTTCTTTCGCCAAGAAATTAATGACGTGGGACGAGCCAATACCAGCTTTCGGAACGCGTTTTCCTGGTATTCTAGAAAGTTGCATTGAAAACCCATTCGTACAATTTGACGGAAAAGACTTATATCGAGGACTTATAGGAAAAGCTAGTATCTTGTTCTATCTACTTATAAAAAATCATCCTTTCCAGAATAGAAACAAAAGAATTGCGGTGATGACCATCTTTTATCTTTTCCATAAAAATAAAAAATGGATAAGAATGAGTAATATTGATCTATATAATTTCGCAAAAGGTATAGCAAAAAGCAGACCCCAGTCTCGAGAGAAAATAACAATTCAAATTCAAAATACGCTCAAAAAATATATTATTCCTTTGAACAAAGCTTAGGCTTTCAGTTTTGAATAAAAGCTTCTATTATTTTGTCTACCTAAGACCAGTCCATGGTTTGCCTTAAATTAATCTAAATTCTGTGACCCTACGGGGAATTGAACCCCGATTTGGAGCTTGAGAAGCTCCCGTCCTGACCGTTAGACGATAGGGCCGGTGTGGCTTGCGCGAGAGTAGGTTACTTACAGCCCCGCAAACAGGCCTAAAATATAGCATTTTTTGATTTTTTGGCAAAAAATGATAGTGTTTGCTCACCAAGGAGAGGTGGCAGAGCGGTTGAATGCACCGGTTTCGAAAACCGGCAGGGATGAAAGTTCCTCGGGAGTTCGAATCTCCCCCTCTCCGCCAAGAATTCGGAATTCAAATTTCCGCTAAACAAGACAACTATTATCATTTTTATGTTAAAATAAATTTGTCATGAAAAATGAAGCTCAAATAGCCCAATTTGAAAAGACGGTCAATAATCTCAAGGAGGTGCTAGAGAAATTAAAAACTGCAGGGCCGGATCACGCGGTTTTTCGTGATTCCGCAATACAGAGATTTGAAATCGCCTTTGATGTATGCTGGAAAACTCTGAAGGAGAAACTACGCCAAGAATACGGAATTGAGGCAATTTCACCTAAAAAAGTTTTTCAAGAGTCTTTCAAACAAACCCTGATTGAAAATGATGACATATGGATTTCTATGACTGATATGAGAAATGAAACAGCTCATGCCTATAATGAACGATTTGCAGAAAAAGTATTGCTTGAATTACCGAAAATTCAAACAGCATTGGAACAGTTACTATGGAAATTAAAGAAGTAAAAAGAGAAATTGCCAGAATATTAAAAAGCGAGCTCGCAGACACAAATTTCTCTGCTTTTTTCTTTGGCTCTCGGGTAGCGGAAACGCATACCGCGACTTCTGACCTCGATGTAGGAATAGAAGGAACTACAACCGTTCCAAAAAATACACTGAGATCGATAAAATCCAGATGCGCGGCTATACCAACTCTATATACTATAGATATCGTTGATTTTTCTATGCTGAGTGAAGATTTCAAGAAAGTCGCGAAAAGTAATATCGAGCGAATTTCATTTTAAAAAAGTCTGGGTTGAAAAAGAACTCTGATAGTGTAAAGTAACTTTGACATTATGCGCGGTTAGCTCAATTGGTAGAGCGCTACATTGACGTTGTAGATGTTATAGGTTCAAGTCCTATACCGCGCACCATGAAAATATTGGGTATTGAAACCAGTTGTGATGAAACAGCGATTAGTCTCATCGCGGTAAATGAAAAAAAAGAGACTGTAAAAATTCTCGGTAATACTGTCCATTCCCAGATAGATATACACGCGCAATATGGCGGTGTTTTTCCTATTTTGGCCAAGAGAGAGCATCAAATAAATCTCATACCCGTGCTCGTAAAAACTCTGATGGAAGCTGGGGATTTCGAGAAAATGAAAAAACAAACGGAAACAGCGGACGAAAAAAAGGCG
>JBBTTH010000051.1:0-6033 GCA_038064295.1 Patescibacteria group bacterium | reverse complement strand
GGCGGTTATTTGCGTGACAGAAGGCGTGCCGTCGCCGGTAATTTCTTTTTGTATTCTTTTTATACCCTCGCTATCCGTCATCAGGCTATATCTGATAAAATCGTTCTGGCTTCCACCGATAAGATTCCGATTTGCTCGATAGGAGAAAATGCTCCCGCCGGCGGGACAGTCGCCGCCGGCACCGCATGAAAACTGGGAACCGACACGCACGTCGCGAGCCATACTCTCCAGAGTAAAATTGAGATTGGTCATCACCGACTTGAGAGTGTGGGCTTTTTTATTCGCTTCTACGATGGAAAAAACGGCGCCGGTGGAAACGAGCATAACGATGGAAAAAATGGAAACGGACACCAGCACCTCGATGAGCGTAAAACCTCCTGTAAATTTTATCTGTTTTGTCATTTTATCAGTTGCCACATATAGTTACATTGTCTGCCACGACGGATATCTGGCCCGTATTTTCCACGATGACTTTCCTGGCCGTCCCCTGGGGAGATTTCAGGCATATTTCGGCTTTATTGTGGAGACCGCTGTCGCCGGAGTATTTTATATAGGCGTCCGGATTAGGCCTGATGAAAGTGATGTCAACCTCGGCTCGACTGTCAGTATCTCCGTCAATATATATCCCCGAAACCCTGTTGCCTTTTTGGATGCGGAAAGTTTCTATATCGGAATCGCCAACATTGTAGGTATGACTCGCTTCTATGGCAGATGCGGATGATTTGAAGTCCTCAAATAGAACATAAGTTTTCGGGTCGTCCAAATCGAAATGAATGCCGTAGCCGGACTCAAATTTTGCCGCATCCGTCTGCTTGACCGTGATACCGTAAACCTGGGCCTGGCGGATGGAGAGGCCCACTTCATACGCCAGATTGGTGAGCAGAACGCTGGAATTGAATTGAGCGTGATTCATGACGGCCATAGTGGTAATGAGCATAAAAATGCCGATAGAGACGAGCAGTTCAACGAGAGTAAAACCGGAGACATGAGAATTATATGCCGCTTTCATGCTCTCTCCATTATACAGCCAAAAACCAGAGAGCGGCGAAAACGGTCTGTATGTCCACATGAAAAACGAAAACAGCCAGAAAACCTATGAGAATAAAGGGACCAAAGGGTATTTCGCTTTTCATGCCTATGCCGTCCTCCCGCCGAAATTTCTGAAACAGCATGAGCAGAAGGGAGAAAACAGCGCCAATCCAAAAAGCCAAGAGTATAGCAGCAATTCCCTGCCACATACCCAGCATCCAACCTATGGACAGAGCCAGTTTGGCGTCGCCCAGGCCCATCCATTTACCCCGCGAGATAAACCAGAAAAAGTAAAAGAAGAGGAAGAGAGATGGGCCGGCAATTATTCTCCATAAATCCGGGACGCCGGAAGAATACCATTCCAGAGCAATGACAAAGAGAGCCACCAGAGCGGCAGAGTATGAAAAGAAGTCAGGAATGATTTTATGCCGCAGGTCATAGACAAATATGACGATATATAGACATACGAGAACCGCCGTCAACAAGAAGAAAACTGCCTCCGAGAACGGCGATAAGAAATCGGGTACGGTGGCGAAAGTCACCGGTAACATGATGCCTGCCGCCAGCTCAACCAACGGATATTGCCACGAAATTTTTGACCCGCATGTCCGGCATCTTCCCTTCTGAACTAAAAAACTGACGAGGGGTATGAGCTCGTACCAGGAGAGCGTTTTATCGCATGAAAAACATTTTGACCTGCCCCGCGCAATGTTCATTCCCGTATTCCAGCGCAAAATCACCACATTGAGAAAACTGCCTACGATGAGGCCGAGGATAAACAGAGAGAAAATAACTGTGTATTCCATTGTTTAGCGCGAAGCCCAATAGTATCCGGCAGTTCCGGCACAGGCCGTCTGCACTTCCGGAGAATCGCCCGGAATCGCGCCTTCCAGTTTTACACCGAGACAATATTTGTTTCCTGTCCGTTTATATTCATACACATTTCCAACCTGCGGGTCTGCAGGCAGAGAAGGCAGATATTTTTCCATTATCAGAATATTGAGAGCATCGATACTGGTACCGGATGCGCTCGGATAATACCTGTTTACGTCATAATAGAGCACGAGCGCCAACTCTATCTGCTTCATATCCGCTATGCGGCTGTTATCTCGCGCTTTTGAACGAGATGTCGTGATGGACCCGAAAACCACAGCCGTAAATACGCCTATGATGGCGAGAACAATTATGAGTTCGACCAGAGTAAAACCTTTTTTCATATTTTATTGACAAGTTCCCTGGTTACCACCAGAAGTCTGTGCTGTACCGGCCTTGAACCATCCTTGACTATTGTCGGTACACCACGTGGTGCCGGCGCCTTTGAGAGCTGAGACTGAAACCGCCCATTTGGTTCCCGTATTATCTGTAGCGCAAGCCATAGTTGCTCCGGTAGCAGCATTACTGAGAACATTTGCTCTAATAGATGTAAATCCGGTGTCATTAAACACTCCGGACGTGCAGACAGCCAAACTCAGGCCAAAGTTGGTATTTCCCAAGTCGAGATAATTTTGCGCTTGAGTATGCATCTGTTTCATGGCCGCCTTTACAGAACTATCAGCGCCTTTCCCGCGTGCCACATTGAGTGAAGACAAAACAACAGAGGACAACAAGGCTATTATAGAGATGACGACCAAGAGTTCAATGAGCGTGAAACCTTTATTTCTTTTGTAACTTTTCATAACTTATAGTTAGTTTTTAACATGAATCATTATAACAAACAAAAACCACCCACAAAATCGGATGGTTCTTGCAAGCTGAAGGCTTTCTTTATTACGGACAAAGTGTATCAGCTGTCGTAATAGCGGTATCTTGAGCTGTTGTTATAGATTTTGCTTTTCCTGTAGAGTCAACACAGAAGTAGTTGTTAGCCCCATCAACTACTTTCAATTTCGTAGATACTACCCAGCTGTCAGCATCTCCAAAACATTTATTCGTACCGCTACCAGCTGCGTCAGCAGCAGTGCGAGCTGAAACCACAGTAGCGTCTGCGCACATAGTAGCGTATGAATTTGGTGAAACACCATCAAATACAATCTCCGCCTGAGAACGTATCTGCGTCAAGTTTGCCTTTACTGCTGCGTTTGCACCTTTTCCACGCGCCGTATTGAGCGACGCCAAGACGACCGACGAGAGTATACCGATGATAGCAATCACAACCAGGAGTTCAATTAGTGTAAAACCTTTTGATTTCATATTTTTTCTAAAACTGTTAATTCTATTAATAAACCTGCCTTTATAAATCCATTCCCACTCCGCTCAAAGGCTCGAATCGGGGCACCTTCAAACCCCAAAGACAGGAACAGAACTGCAAGCGCTTGGGCGGGCTGGGAATACGGTCGAACGATAATCGACTCGGCTTATATTATACCAAATAGGCGTTTTATAGGGCAACACGCGTGGGGATAACCATTTTGAACGACAAAAAACACCCTCAAATATGACTTTGGGGCGTTTTTTGCATTGAATCCTCTGTACTGGCGACTACCTACTTTCGCCCCGGAGGACTATCATCGGCAGTACGGCGTTTAACTTCTCTGTTCGGAATGGGAAGAGGTGGTTCCACCGCCTCAAATCACCAGAACGGAGGATTCAATTTGCTGTTTTTTTTGAAAAAATATGTAAGCAACAGATACGTCAAAGTTCGAAATCAGCTACGACAACGCATTCTCTCGAACACATTTCGTGTGATTCCTAAATTTCCTAATAAGAGTCGGGCAATTAGTACTTCTCGGCTCAACATATCGCTATGCGTACACCTAAAGCCTATCAACCTGGTAGTCTCCCAGGGCCCTCAAACGATTCCTAATCTTGGAGTGGGCTTCCCGCTTAGATGCTTTCAGCGGTTATCCCTTCCGGACATAGCTACTCTGCGTTCCACCTGGCGGTAGAGCAGATAGACCAGCGGTCCGTTCAGCAAGGTCCTCTCGTACTATTGCCAAAGCTCCTCAAGAATCAACGCCTGCAGTAGATAGGAGACCAACCTGTCTCACGCATGTTTTCACGGATTACGCCGTGCATTGGACTATAACTTGTTCCACTCACGAGAGCGGAGTGTTGACGTTTAGTCTCTACGGGCATTTGCAATATGTGTGATGGAGACGATCCCGAGATTGCTTCCGAGATCGTCCAGATTAGGTAGGCTCTCTCTTGCCTTTCGACAAGGGCTCCAAATCAGTGTTTGATCGAAATCAAACAGCATGAAGCTGTTGGCTGAGCACTCCGTCACCCATCACACATATCACAAACTTCCCTCGGTATTGCCCTCCCTGTGCGGGGTCGGGTTTCACCGATATAAGTCAACAAGATCAATTCGCATCACTGCGACTGACCGCCGTGTTTTGTTTTGGTTTTTCCTTTTTACATCTTTTAATAAACGAAAATTGTACAAACAGTTCGATTGGTGCAGACCGTTCAACTCACGAACCATGCAAAAATTACATGATCTCATGCCCTGAACGGTCTGAACCCAGCTCACGTGCCTTTTTAATTGGCGAACAGCCAAACCCTTGGGACCTCTGTTGTTTGTTATCTTGCGTTACCGCAAGTATCAGACTATTCCATCACCATTTCTTTCTCTGTCACCAGAGAGGAAACAGGTGCAAGCCGTGTGATACCGCGCCAAAGCGCGCATATCTCATCCATCCCATTCATTGCATGAGTATGGAATCAGTCGTTAGGGGAAATACTTGTCTGGATCATTGTTGCATAATTTCTACGTCGACCTTTCGACCTGACATTATATTTTGACAATGTATCCGCTAACTGCGCGACAGATACCAAATCAGCCTCACTTTCGATTTTTGTATCGAGAATAGTGAGAGCTATCTGTATCTGTCTTTTCTTAGTGAGAGAATAAGGAGATATAAGACCAAGGAGCGTGTGTACATCATTCCGATCGCGTATTATCCAATCATACGTCGTACGATTTGCGACCACTCTGCCAACACGATACTTTAGGCTCAAAAATCGCAATACGGTTGCTTCTTTTTGAGTAATCTTACATTCAATCCGAATTCTCCAACCGAACTTTTTCTCGTTATGACGCTCGATAGTGGCCATAATAGCCCCATCGCCGTCAATCAGACCTGCGAGATACGCGCAATCAACTTCAACAATTATTTTTCCCACGGCGTTAGCCTTCATGTATCTGATCGTATCAGATCTGGGACCTGCGGGAAACTCCGCATAGTCGCATGAATAGGCCTTCACCGTATTGAGCTTGTTTATTACCCGATCGTTTCCGACCGGGAGAGAAGGTATGTTTTCTCCAGCCCCAGGATAAGACGAGCCGACATCGAGGTGCCGAACTCCGCCGTCGATATGAACTCTTAGGCGGAACGAGCCTGTTATCCCTAGAGTAGCTTTTGTCCGATAATCTCCCACCGCATCTAATGCGAATGGTCGGTTCACTTAGCTCTACTTTCGTATCTGCTCGACAAGTACGTCTTACAGTTAAGCAAGTTTATGCCCATACACTATCGCCACGGTTTCCATTCGCGGCTAACTTACCTTGATAGGCTCCTCCGTTACTTTTTAGGCATTCTGTTACCCATTTTTGCTTTCATCGAGTCAATAAGAGAGGTATAGGGATTGATCAGATTTTCAAAATCTTTTGCGGATTTTGAAACTATGTACAATCTCCAATACTTTTCTTTCTGCCGATGAAGGCTCGTCTCAAGATTAAATTTATCCTTGAGCACTTTCTGAACTAGTTCAAGATCCGGCTTTGTAAATCCAAGCGTATGAATGATGAAAGTCTTGTGTGTATTTGATTTCCACGAGCCATCATCCATAAACCAGATTGCGAGGCTTAACGGATCGATCAACTTGCTGATTATCTTTGGAATTATCTTTTTCTTGCCCACATAGAATTGCTGGGCATAAAATCTGAATGCGCCATGAGAATAAGTCGTAAATCCGACGTATTCTTTGCCCGCAGATTTTACTTTGGAATAGATTCCACTTCGCACCCATTCTTTGAAATGGCTGTAGAGCCATTCAGTGTAG
>JBBTTH010000050.1:0-6097 GCA_038064295.1 Patescibacteria group bacterium | reverse complement strand
TCGATGATCACATCAACAATCTCATTCGATTTTTCGGAGAGTTAAATTAAGCCCTACAAAATTATTTTCACAATCGCCGCGAGCGCAATAACAGACCATATTATATTCAAGACTCCAGACTGATATGTTTCTTTTTATAAAAAACATATCAGTCTGGAGAATGGGATATTTGCCACCTCTTATTTACTTTTTCTATAATTTCAAATAGTATCAGATTGGAATAGGAGAAATTATATGGACTTAAGAAAAAAGAAAGTCGTAGCAACACTGGTTTTTCCGATCAAGAAAGATACGGTTCTTCTCGCTCGGAAAACCCGCAAGATTGGCGTGGGACTTTGGAATGGCTGGGGAGGAGCTGTTGAGGAAGGTGAAACCATCCGACAAACCGCTTTAAGGGAATTTAGGGATGAATCCGGGCTTTCTGCCGTTTCGGAAGATTTGAAATACTCCGGAA
This sequence comes from Patescibacteria group bacterium, assembly GCA_038064295.1. Taxonomy (GTDB): domain Bacteria; phylum Patescibacteriota; class Minisyncoccia; order Phycocordibacterales; family UBA6065; genus UBA6065. The sequence goes on along the minus strand of JBBTTH010000050.1, from coordinate 5,643 downwards.
TGGTAATCTTTCACAATCAAAAATCTGATGGCAGAAAATTTGATGTGGAAGTCCATATGTTCCTGCTTCACAAATGGAGCGGAGAGCTAAAAGTAAACCCGGAAATGGCAGAGCCAACTTTTTGGCCGATACAAAACTTGCCTTTTAGCGAGATGATGCCTTCTGATAAGGATTGGCTACCTTCAGTTCTCAATGGAAAATGTGTTCGGGGAGAAGTCTGGCACGGTCAAGGCCAAAAAAATCTGGTTAGACCAACCCAAATGCGAATAAGTTAATTCGGTTCGGCTCCAAGGGTCTGCCTCAGCGCAGGCCTTTGTTTTATTTAAAAAGCATTTCAGAATTGCCGAAAAGGGTTCTGGTATCGTATAGTAGAGCGGATAAGCGAAAAAATTTCACTTCACGGAATTTTTCGCTCATGCGCGGGTGGTGAAATGGCAGACACACTAGCCTTAGGAGCTAGCGCCGCAAGGCATGGAGGTTCAAGTCCTCTCCCGCGCACCGAGATAGACATTAGGTCAGTTTTAGAATTTTTTTGATGGACTTCGCTGTGCGAAGTCCATATCGCAGACGAGGGAAACCAAAACCGTACTTTTTTTATTTCTGGGCAAGTGTAATAATATAAGCCAGAGATGACATGGCGTCATCCGCCGCGTGCGCCGGGGGTGCACATTGAAAATTTGAAATCACATATTTCTAATATGATTCTGAAAATTCTCTTGGTGAATGGGCAGTCGGAGTGGGACGCTATCATGGAGAGAGCCTTGAGTTCGCATGTGGTGACAAAAGCTCGGAACGCTTATGAAGGCATCCAGCTGGCCATGGAAGAAGGCTTTCATGCCGTCATCGCCCACCAAGAATGGGCGAATGGCACGAACGGAACTTGTTTGTCGGCCGATATCAAGAGATTCGTGCATCCATGTCCAGTGATGATATTGGTAGGCCGTGAGCCAGAGCAATTTCCCCACAGCGCCGACAGATTCATCAAATTGCCGTTTGATATGGATCAGTTGGGTGGCATTATTGAAAATGCCATACAAGACAGAAGGAAAGTTTTTGCTTTATCTGCTTCAAGGGGGTAGAGACCGGCCGTGCGGAGATTGCTCTGCGCGGCTTTTTATTCAGAATTATTTTGAAACATTGACAAACAGCCTCCGGCTGGTAGATTGTGAAAAAGAAAAAGCATCCCGCTCTTTCCAAAAACCGCCAAAACAAGTCCTTTCCATGAAAATCCTAGTGGTGGAAGACACCCAAATGTACAGGGAAATATTCGTCAGAGTCTGCCACGAGCACGGCGACCACGATATCAGGTCGGCCGGAACGCTGGCAGAGGCGGACGTGGTCCGGGAGACGTTTGTGCCTGACATGGTCCTTTCCGACAACAGCCTGCCGGACGGCAAAGGCCCGAGCCGGTTTCCGGCCATCCGGAAGCAAAATCCCGCCGTCGCGATCTGCCTCATGACGGGAAAAACAGAGCCGGAAAATCACGGCGCCGATTATTTCTTCCAAAAAACAAATGTAATGCTATATTATCTGCATCGGATACTATCCGAAGCGCAAAACAAAAAGAAATAAAAGAGCCTTTCAAGCCGCGATGCGCCCTGGGCGCATCGCGGCTTTTTCTTTTTTTTCTTATTTTTTGTCAACAAAAAGCCGCAAAACCTTGACTTTTTACACATTCAGACGTAGAATCCGCGCAGGACAGTTCCAGGAAAAACACTTGTTTTTCCCTGCCCTTTGACAAATTTCACTTTGGAAATCAACAACCTCGAAAAAAGGATAACAACAATGTCTGATATATCTAACAATGAACTCGAAAGTCTCGGACTGCTTACTGTGCCTGTGCTAGCTTCCGGAACTACAAAGAAAAAAACAAGAGACCTCGGCTCCGCTGAAGTAAAGATTCAACAAGTAATCAGATGGAAAGTGGAAGACCCATATCTCTTTCTCAATATGGGTGGAGCGGCTCAAGTGGAAAAAACTATAATCGCTTATTCCGAAGCCATCACGCGAGCAATTGCTTCTATGGTGGAATTGGATTCTCTCATGGCGCTCAAGCTCGAAGTTGGCCGACATATCCACAAGTGTTTCCAAAAAGGGCGAAAAGTGGGGGATGAACAATGCCCCGTTGAGGAGGCCGATATTAAACCTTGGTCTGTCGGCGTGGGTGTCGCGTTTGTTCTCTTGCTGATCAGTCTGCCGTTTATTCCTCCGATGAATAATATGGATGTCTTTCCATCGATTTGCATGATAATACTCGCCGTTGGATTAGGCATCGCTGGAATAACAAAGATCGAGCATCAGCATTTCGGAATCTTCACTATACTTGGCAGACGAACGCATATATACGCGAGCGAAGGTTATCAGTGGGCACCTTGGCCATTTATGGGATACACACCTATAGATATGAGAGAGCGCCTCATCGAACTCAAAACCGATGACCGGATGATCAAAGTTATTGCGGGAAACGCCGAGGGCGCCGGAAACATTATTCCGGAAAACATCTCAGATCAAATTGACAGGAGTTTTCGTGGTGATTCTGGTATCAATGTTCTAGAGGTTTTGTGTTCGGAGATTTTACCCGTAAATCTGGACATACTCCGGGCACGCGAGGCTCTGGCAGTTGAAACCGCTAAATCCGATGCTCAAGATGAAGATATGAAAAGACAGGGAGAGAGAGCGGAGGCACTTATAAAACTCGGACTGTCTCCCACTGAAGCCATCAGGGCTGTCCAGGCCCAAGAGGGTGATCTGACCCGTGATGAAACGATTGTTACTGCTGGCGGTGGAGTTGAAACGCTTGCCGGACTGGCTGTTGCGGTCGCTAAGAAGTTTGGTATTCAGCCAAACGAGAAAGGTGACCGACAAAGGCGAAGCAAACGCGATCGCGGGCAACAAAATCAAAATAGAAAAGGGGAAAACCCATGAAACTTGGAAAAATATTGGCAATCTCTGCGATTATTCTCTGGATTGCTTACTGCATTATCATAGGCCTCCAGGATAAATCAAAAAAATCCAACAAACGGTTAATTGAGAAAACTGTCGGGCGCATCACTGACGTTTATCAACCAGAGAGTCCGGCGGTTCCTGTGCTGAAAAGCTTGAAAGCCGCCGAGTGGAGCGAGTGGATTCCCATCATGTGGAGGAAAGTGGCAATTCTGCCCAGCGACGACGGCGTCGTCTACGAATTCCGGGACGACGAAGGAAAAGTCAGGTCCATGACTGCCGAAGAATTGCGCAAGCAATACGGGCAGGACAAGGACGGCAGGAGAAACCTGAAGGACATGACTATGGATGTCCGGTTTAGAGCCAAAACCGACGTCAAGTATGTCGTTGGAAGATGGTAAAACAGATTCCAGCGATAAAAGCAAAGAGTCGCGGCGATGTCCCGGCTCTTTTTTCTTTCATTTTTTTATTTCATCCTTATTTCACTCCTATCGTACTGCGCAGTATGGCTATGATGCCCCAAACGGAAATCATGATAAATATGCCGATAGTGCTCCAGAGGACATGGTTGGCGCCCTGAGCTATGTCCGCGCTCTCGCTTGATGCTTTGTCTTTGATGAATTTGAATACACCGTAGACAAAATAGAACACGGCCGCCGCAAACAGAAGCCGGATGAGAGGGTCTACGACCAAAGCAAAAAGTTTTTTGACCGGTTCCAACTCCAGAGCATTCATTCTATATTCCCTTTTAATTAACTAGTTTGTGGCGCCAGGAATCGTAGGCAGAGGGCTGACGATAGTGCCGGGACCGGTATTGCTCAAGCCAAACGTTCTGACCAGAATGTTTACCAGTCCCCAGACGGAAATCATGATGAAAAGGCCGACGATGCCGTAAATGATTTTGTCCCTGGCGGCCGACTTCTTCTCATCATCTACGGCAACGACATACTGGAATATGCCCCAGATGAACCAGACGACGGCGATGGCGATGATTAGAGGCAGAGCCGCATCCAAGATTCTCTTTATAAAACCGAAAATATCCCAAACTGTGTTAATCGCCGCCGCCGCCGAGAGCGGGAAAAAGAGCGACGCCGCGGCTATATAACTGAATTTTTTCATACGTAAATAATAAATTATAATAATATCTGCTTTACTCTATCATTATACCAGTAAAAAACCGTCAAACAAAGGACGTGGGGATAACGATTCTAGCTCTGTATGCCTCTTATGATGCCCTGAACAACCTGGATGATGGTGTTCGCCCCTATCAAAATCAGAGCGCCTATGACCGTATAAAAAAATGTGCGCTTGGCTTCCGTCAGTTTCTCGTCGCTTCCCTGAGCCGTTACGAACTTGAAGCCGGAAAGAAGGAGGAAGAAGGCTATGACCACATAGCTCAAACTCATGACGAAATCTACGATTTTGTAAAAGAGGCAGGCGATGCTGGATACGCCCACCGGATTTGAAAGACCTACGGAGTTAGGCCCTGTGTTGCCCACTGTCTTTGGACTACTACCTACTGCAGGGGCACTACTACATTCCGCCCCAGCCGGTTTGGCGTGGACAAAGACGGGACTGGCGAGAGCGAGCGTGAGCGCGGGCAGAAGCATGAAAGAGAAAAAAATTCTTGTATGTTTTTTCATGTGTTTATTTTACGCCGTTTTACGCCATTATGCCGCATTATTTTATGCCCGCCGGCACTATGTCGCTTTTCTTGACATTTTCGGAGACTTTATCGACTAACAGCTTGTCCAGAAAAGTATAGACGATAAGCCATGCCGAAAATATGAGAAAAATGCCTGTGAGGAGAGGTATAATCATTCTCTTGGCGTCGGCCAGCTTGGCCGAATCGCCACTGGAAGTGAGATATTTGAAACCTATGTAAATAATCATGCCTAAAACTATCGGAATGAGAATATAGAGAGCAAATTGTATGAGCCGAGAAACCGTGGCGACGAGCTGTTTGTAATCGCAATCCAGCTGATTGTCGTCTTTTGCCGTCCTCGGGTCGTCAATGCCCCTGCATGATACGAGCTGAAATAAAGGGCTCAGCGGATTATTTGAGCCTACTTCCCCAGGCTTATCGGGCGTTAGATTGGCCGGATTGGCTTCCAGTTTTGCGGGAGTCCCCTGGGCAAAAACAGCCTGACCCGCGCCGAGCGCTCCGACCGCGACCATGGCCACAACCGCGATGGCGAGAAAAGTGATGGAAATCAAAACTGAAACAAAAATTTTTTTCATTTCATATTTTTATATATTGCTCTTCAACAAATTGTCCAGTTCCAGGCTCGCCGCGCCGACCGCTTCGGATACCCGCAGTTTGCCCGAAGTGACGTTTTCCACCAGACGCATGAACGTACCATCCGTGGCTTCGCGGTACGGGTCAAGCCAGGCGCGGGAGATGAGGGCGCTCCGGTAAATTACTGACCGGAAAGCGTCGGATGGTATCGCGCGGAGCATATCTCTCCTCACCGGCGAAAAGCCGCTGACCGTCACCCATTCCGCCTGCAGAGGCGCGCCCACGAGCGTCACTGCGGCTATATACGCGGCGCCTACGTTCGGCGACGATTTGAGCAGGGCGACGGCATTCATCCTGCCGAACGTCATCTTGTTGCCCTCCGCCTGCGGCACCTCGGCCACGTCAAAATCCAAATTGGGATTGGCCGCCCGCAAACCGGCGAGTTCGCTCCCATATCCGAA
>JBBTTH010000049.1:0-17885 GCA_038064295.1 Patescibacteria group bacterium | reverse complement strand
GTTTGTTTATTTTAAAATATGTTTAAGAAATTATTAGAGAATTATTTATGGAGTTACAGTCGCTTTTATTTCCAAGTCCAATGTGCCGCCGTCGGTATCCGTGAGAGTGATGAATCGGTCAATTCTCCCCACGCCAGCCGGACCGTGAGCGTTGGGATTGAAGACGGCGCGGATGATGAGACTGTCGCCGGCTTTGACGATTTCATTTGCCGGAGGAACCGCCCCGTGTCCGATCATGCCAAAAGGCCCTTTGAGAATGCCGTCCGACCCGACAATAAAAGCGCTTGTGCACATGCAGGAAGTAAAGACTTTGCTTATTTTTATGTCTCTGTCCGTAGGATTGCTCACGGTGAATTCCTTGACCACATCTCCGTTTTTCATGGGTATGATACCGAAGTCATAGAATTTTTCGTCTGTCGTGAGCATATTTTTGGAATTATTCACTGTAGCGACATTTTGGACGGAAGCAGTCGTGCCGTCTCTCGTGGAATAGCCCCAGACAAACAGGCCTACTATGGCAATGAGAGCGATGAGGCAAGAAATGAGTGTTTTTGATTTCATAATTTGAATTGGATGAATTAAATGAATAAATAGAATGAATAAGAAGTAATGGAGGAATAAAACGCAAAAACCCGCCGATCTTTTGGAGCGTGAGTTTGAGCGTCTGAAAAAAGAGAAATCTTCAGACGCTTTTAAGCGAGAGATGGACTATGTTCAAAAAGAGAGAGCCAACGTATTGTTTTTCTCTTTGAGGAAGAAGTCTGGGAAAAGTCCACGTAGCCGGCAGAGAGAGAAACTGGCGGAAGCGTAAAATAATCGATTGAAAATATAGAAACCAAAAATATTCCGATCAAAAAAAGTGTGGAGAAGACCGTCATGCCCGCGGGCACATTGAGAAATGAGTAATAAGCCGAAATATGGTGGATAACCGAAGTCATCATGCTCTCCGAGCATGGCATCACGCCGGCCGGTGAAAAGGGACATGCGCCAACCATTTCTCCCTGTTCATGCATCATGAGAGCAAAACCAAACGAGACTGTCGCGACAAACGACACAAAAACAATTAGGGAAATCATTTTTCCGTACGGGCGTATCATTACCGTTCATGTTATACCCCCTCTGGGTATTTAGTCAAGGCACAGAAATGGAAAAGTTGTGAAAGGGATGTTCGAGTGGAGACGCCTGAGGAGTGACGGCGACGAAGCCGAGAAAAATTTTCAGCAGAAAATTTTTCGTGCTCCACGAGAATATCCCTTTCACAACTTTTCCATTTCTGGCAATTATTACTTGAGCAGATAATACAGAGCCAATGGCGCGCCGACATTGGCGAAACGCTCTATGAAATCCCAGACTGATTCGCCGACGATGGGACGGACGAGCGCTGTGATAAACCCCCAGACGGCCATCCAGAGAATCACTTGCCGTATCGGTTTTATGAGAACGAGTGCGGCTAGAGCGATATCCAAAACACCGATAATCGTCAGTATCACTCCCGCCGTAGCTGGCTCAACTTTCAAAATATCCCCTATCCAGCCGAGCCAGGCCGCCTTTTGACCGACGGCCAGAACTCCGTGTCCCAGAAACTCGCCCGCCACGGCCACCCGCAATATCCACTCAATCTTTTTTTCCTTGTTCATAGAAATAATTATTTTTAATGCGCCGGTCTAATACACCTGTACTGTATCGAAAAAACGAAACTATCACAAATATTTCTGTGGACAAGTTTGGTATAATAAGAATATCAAACTTTATGGCATCCAGAGCCCAGATTATAGTTACCCTCGGTCCGGCAAGCGAAAAACGGGAGATTTTTTTGGAAATGGCCAGACATCAGGCGGACGGCAGGGACGGTAAATGCGTGAAAAAAGAGAAAGCGGAGGAGAGGAAGAGACAAAAAATTAAAAAGACGTGTAAACAGGACAAAAAATGACAAAAAATATAGGCAAAAAAGTATTCATTACCAGAAAAATTCCGGACCTAGCCGAAAAAATGCTCCGAGAGAACGATTTTGATGTAGATGTCTGGCCGAGAGACCGGGCCATGAGCCGGAAGGAAATCATAAAGCGCCTGAAAAAGGAAAAATACGACGCGGTTTTGTGTCTCCTGACAGATAAAATGGACGCGAAAATTTTTGACGCCTCCCCGGCGACAAAAATTTTCGCCAATTATGCCACAGGCTACGATAATATAGACGTGGAAGAGGCAAAGAGAAGAAATATAGCCGTCACGAACACTCCCGGCGTTTCCAGCATCGCCGTGGCCGAGCACGCATTTGCCATGATGCTCGCTCTCACGACGAGACTAGTGGAAGGCGACACTTTTATAAGGAAGGGAAAATATCTGGGCTGGGCGCCCATGAATTTCGTGGGTACCGATTTCACCGGCAAAACAATCGGCCTCATAGGCGTCGGCAATATAGGCTCGCAAGTGGCGCGCATGGCCTACGGTGGTTTCGGCGCGAAAATCATATACACTGATATCCGTCAGAACAGGGAAGTTGAAGAAAAATACGGCGCGCAGAAATGCGAGAGTCTGGAAAGTCTGCTCGCTCAGGCGGATATGGTGAGCCTTCATGTTCCCCTTATCGATTCCACATATCATCTCATAAATGAAACCCGGCTGAAAATGATGAAACCGACGGCATTTCTCATAAACACTTCCCGCGGTCCTGTCGTTGACGAAACCGCTCTGGTCAAGGCATTGCAAAACAAGACTATCCGCGGAGCGGCTCTGGACGTCTTTGAATTTGAGCCGAGACTCGCTTTCGGCCTCGCCAAACTTTCAAACGTAATTCTCACTCCTCATATCGCATCGGCCCGGGAGAGTGTCCGCAGAGAAATGGCGCGCCTCTCGGCGCAGAGCATCATAGACTTTTTCGCCGGCAAAACCCCGGAAAATAAAGTGAATTAGTCGTTGTTGCCTAACTAAAACTCCACTCCCTTCTGCCCAATCGTTCCAGAATTGAAAGGGTGTTTTATCTCTTTCATTTCCGTCACCAAATCCGCCCGATTTATAAACTCTTCGGGACAACCGCGGCCGGTCATGATGAGATGATCGCAGAGCGATGTGGCTGATTTTATGAAATCTCCGACTTCTGTGGAATTTAAAAGCCCCAAATCGAGAGCCACCCAAACTTCATCCAAAATAAGAATATCCCATTTGCCGGTTTTGAGTTCCAAAAGAGAATACGTCAGAGCTTCCTTCGCCGCTTCCACATGTTTTGAAAAAGGAATTTGATCGTTTCCTATTCCCACAAAACCCAAACCTTTTTTGACTATAACAAAAGACCTGCCTATTTTTTTTGATGCCGTGTCTTCGCCGGATTTCCACGGCCCTTTTATCAATTCTACCATGAGCACTCGGCTACCGTTGCCCACCGCTCTCATAGCCTGGCCTATAGCCGCCGTCGTCTTTCCTTTGCCGTTGCCCGTAAAAATGATAAACATTGAGTTTTGCACCGACAAACTGCACTCATCCGTCTCTACACTACGGCGCAGACGTCGCCGACGCAGGCCATCTCTTTTTTTACATCCAGCTCGTCGGTTTTTTCGTATGTGATGATTTTTGAGTAATCTATATTCTCCAGTCGATAGGCCAGTTCTGTATATTTTTCCTCGCTGATAGTTTCATACGGAGACAGTTCATAGATGTGGTTTTCTCTCGGCAAGAAAGACAGGCCGCCGACGATATCCCAGTTTTTATAGACCCAGTTGCCCACTTCTATCCATTCGTCGTCGCCGACCGAAATAGTAACTGACGGATTGTGCTCGGTATAATTCAATTTGACCATTTTCCAGTGCTCCAGCTGGTCGAGAGCGGAAATATCATTCTTGTAGAGGGAATCATTCGGGGATTTTACGGGAAATTCCAGAACATAGGTAGTGGCGGAACTGACCGATTGGCCCACTTCCGGTTTGTACGGTACACCCTGGTCGCGGAGCATTTTGAACAGCGCATCCGTGGCGGCAATTCTGATTCGGCGGATGTAATACGGTGCGTGGCGCGGATGCATGCCCGACGAACAGTCAACCGTCTGGGACACGGTGCCGCTCGGTTTGACGCAAGTGATGCACGTTGATTCGCCGATGCCCAAGCGTTTTGCGTACTCTCTGTTTACTGCCAGAGCCGCATCCTTTAGGCGGGAGAGAATTTCCGGATTTCTGGCCGCCTCTGAATCCCACTGGCCGGTGACGGAGACGCCGAGCAGTCTCTCGTGCTCGCAATGCTCCCGCCACTCTTTTGAAAGATACGGAAAGTTGGTCAGGCTCGCCTGATACGTGCCGAGCATGGTGGCTAGTCTGATTTTTTTCATGAGAGATTCCACAGTGTCTTTTCTGCGGGCCACCACTTCGGACAGATTGCAGAACTGTTTTGACTGCAGAATGATTTCGCCGCAGGGATTGGTGCCGATAGGCCCCACGATATTCCCCGACGCGTCAAAATAACCTTCGTATTTTTTGAGAACTTCGATTCTGCGCGCCGGCAGGGTCCTGGCCAGGGAGCCGCGGTTGAATATGCCACGCTCGCCGGAGCCGGATTTCATGAGAGCTATCCATTCTTCCAAAAATTCCGCGTTCGTCGGTTTTTGGGCATAAACGGCGGAATTGTTGGCGAGCATTCTCTGTGGCTCGGTGGTGTAAAAAGCGCCGGATTTTGCGCCACGGATTTCCGTATCGTCCAAATCAGACAGCGAAATCATGGCGCTGCGCCGGACACCGCCGGAAACGACGCAGTCGCCTATCATGCATATGATGTCGTGAACGTCTATATTGCGCAGGCGCCTGCCCTGGCGAGTGAGCATTTTTTCGCGCGCAAAGGCGAGCAGACGCTTGAGCGGTTCCGGCCCCGAAGCTTTGCCTCCCATGGTTTTGAGCCTGGTTCCGGCCGGACGCAACAGGGAAAAATCAAATTCTATATCGCGGCCGTCGGACCAGGCCCGCATGCCCAGAGCCAGAGCGTCGGCCCAACCTTCTTTGTCGTCGGGAATGACGTGCTTTGTCATCGCTCTTTTCTCCTGAAATTTGATCTGCGGAAATTTTTGGACGTTCTTGCTCTCAACCGACCAGCCTACGCCCGTGCCACACATGGAAACATACATGATTTCCGCCAGGTCCTGAAAATTTTCCGGAGCGATAAAAGAACAATTATAAGCGCAGACGCTGGTCTTGCGCGCCGCTAGTCCGGCGAACTGGAGCAATCTCATGGACGGCATTACGTCCTGATTCAAAATGCCTTCCCGCATCTCCGCATATTCCGCAGAGTTGAATTTTTCTCTGACATTTTCCCGCATGAAAGACATATAGCGGTCCACCGTCTCTATCCAAGTCTCGCGCCTGCCTTCTTCCGTTATCCAACGGGAATAAGTGCGGTAGTAAACGAACTCGCCAAGGGAATTTTTAAAATATTTTTTGCTTTCTTCGGCCAATTTCCTTACATGGGAAGGAACCTGATGGCCGAGCGACCTGGCCTTGGCCCTCTCTTCCCTGTATAGGATGTAGGCCTTGGCGGTTTTGACGTATTTTCCCAAAATGAGGCTTTTTTCCACTGTATCCTGAACGCCTTCCACCGTCGGGATAAAGTTTTTGTGCTTGGCCGTTATTTTGAGAAGGTCCCGATAGACTTTTTCAGTCACTTTTTTGGCCTCTTCCACGGAACCTTCGCCCGTATGCGTCATCGCTTTCCAAACCGCTTCCGTAATTTTGTTCGTATTGAATTCGGTAATGCTGCCGTTTCTCTTGTAAATGCTTTTGACGACGACTGAACCGTTCTTTCTGTTTTTTGATGTCATGTGTTTCAAAGTTTCGTAATAGTGAAATCATTATAGCGGGAAGTCGGTGGAAAGTTTAACAAAAAGAGTGGATAACCCGAGTCCCACCCGATGAAAAACTTTTTGTCAACGGAAAATCAGACAGATGGGACGGCAGGCGAGAGTTCACGGCTGGTTGAAAAAGATTTTCAGGTTGGTATACTGGCTGTATATTCGGTTAATAATATAGAAACTATGAAATCTCCGCTTCCAAAGGAGGCCTATAGCAAAAATGCCCTCCTGTACAAGATTTTGGCCAATCCAAAGAGACTGGAAGTCCTCAACATCCTGAAGAAAAAAGAAACTTCGGTGGAAGATCTGCTCCAAATAACCGACCTGCCGAAAGCAAACCTCTCTCAACACCTCGCTCTCATGAGACACAATGGTTTAGTCGTACCCAGGAGACGCGGTTTGAATATTTTCTATCGAATTGTTGATCCTCGCATCGTTGAGCCATGCAAAATTCTCCACGAACTGCGGGTCAAGAGACTGGTAATTTAACTGTTTCGAAAGATTGAAATTAAATTTTGATTGTATTACAATCAGTACTGTCGCGCGTTGGAAGTGAGGTTTGATTCCTCCACTGTGCCGCAACGGTAATGTTCGCTTTTGAGAAAATTCAAAATAAAAAAGCGAAATGAGTCCGGTCGTCGCGCGATTTTATCCCGAGCAGGAAAGCGACGGCCGAGAATGCCACCACTTCCCTATCGGAAGCGGTTTTATTTATTTAAAAAGTCTTTAAAAATCATATGAAAAAACTTTTTTTGATTGTCGCTTTGTTTATTATTCCTTTTTATTTGTTTGCGGATGAAACTGCCACCTCTTCAGTAACAGTCAATGTGAGATACCAAGACGCGCTAGTCTTTAGCGGTCCGATCACCATCACTAAAAACTCAAAGACAAATATTTCTGACAATACCGGCGCGAATCGTGAAGTGGCATCCGACAGCGCGATGATCGCCGTCAAAACAGCAGATGATTCGTCGGCCGATTTTGCCATATCCGATCTCGTTTATTACAGCGACTTCGGTTCCCTATATGTAAATTGTGTTGATATCGTCTCGCCACCGAAACATGCCTGCGCCAATTGGCAGTATGTCGTCAATGGAATTTATCCGCCGATAGGAATGGATAAATATATTCTATCCGCCGGCGACACTATTTATTTTTATTTCGGCAATCCGCGCAGAGTTTTGCTTTCGTCAGCGAGCGCCGAGACTGCGGCACCCGTAAAAGTAAAAGCGGAAAGCTACGATTACGTAAATAATGCCTGGACCGTCCTATCCGGAGCCACGATAGGAGCGACGCAAACGAACCCCAATGATCCGTATTTACCCCTGGTTATTTCCTCTGTCGCAAGCGACGAAAACGGCTTTGCGGACTTTATTTTGGGAACGGCCGGCTCTTATAATATAGGGTTGGCTATGGATTATTATTTCCCCGCGGAAACTTTGTCGGTTTTAGAACCAATACCGGAAGGATCCAGCCCTGAGGCCAATAATCGAGCCAGGAATCAAATTCAAGTGATTGAAAATGTCATGACACCATCCCGCCGCGCCGCGGGCGAATCGGTCGCGGAAAACAAACCTCCACAAGAAACAACAAAATTCTCGTCGACAGACGAAGTGAAAGAAACAAAAGAAATAATCGTGAAAATGGATATATCCATGAATGATTTCATAGAGAAATATAACATCGCTCTGCAAAATCAGAAATTCATGGCAAAAGAGGAATCAAAAAACAAATCAGAGAATGAATCATTGATGGTTTATAATGATAAAAACAGGAGTGAGAGCCAGGCGGCGGGTGCAATCATTGCCTTGAAACCGAGAGAAACGTGGTTAAAAAAAATGTTTTCCAAAATTTCCGGTTTTTTAAAATTTAAAAACAAGAATGAATAAAAATCCGTAAAAAAAATGACAACAAAAACAAAAATATTATTTGCCATCACTCTGGTTGCTATCGGCGTAGCGGGCAGGCTCTTGCCTCATGCCTGGAATTTCGCGCCCGTAGTTGCCATAGGCATTTTTTCCGGCGCTTATCTGGGAAAAAGATTTGCTTTTGCCGTGCCGGTCATCGCCATGGTGGCGAGCGACATTTTCATAGGATTTTACGGATGGCAGATGAATGCGGCGGTTTACATCGCCATGGGACTGGCGGGACTCACCGGCCTCACGCTTCAAAAAAAGAAAAATCCGGTTACCATCGCTCTGGCATCAGTCGCCGGTTCAACTGTTTTTTTCCTCGTCACAAACGGGGCAGTCTGGCTCTTCACTTCCATGTATGAACCGACAATCTCGGGCCTCTCCGCCTCTTACATCGCCGGCATGCCTTTCTTCCGCAACGCAATCGTAGGTGATGTTTGGTATTCTTTTTCTCTATTCGGCGCGTACGAAGCGGCAAAAGTCCTGTATCATCGCTTTGCGCCGGCCAAAACTCTGGTATCATAAGTTTCAATGATTCTAAACTACATGGCAAACGGCGGAAACGAATGGTTTTTGCCCATTATAGCCGGAGCGGCGGTGGCAGACAGTCTCAATCCCTGCGCTTTTTCCATTCTCTTTCTCACTGTCGTTTTTTTATTTTCTCTCGGCAAAGACAGGCGATTTGTCCTCGCGGCCGGAGGCGTGTACATCCTCGGCATCGCTTTGGTTTATACGTTAATCGGCATAGGTATTCTCCAAGTTCTGTCTGTGTTCGCTGTTCCGAATTTCATGGCTAAAATCGGAGCGGTCATACTCATAGCCTACAGTCTGATTGCCATTCTAAATGAATTCTTTCCCGCTTTTCCCTTAAAACTGAAAATTCCCGAGAGAGGTCATCCGGTCATGGGAAAAATTATCCACAGAGCGTCCGTGCCGGCGGCGTTCCTCCTCGGCATCGTCGTCGGCCTGTTTGAATTTCCCTGCACAGGCGGACCATATCTGTTTGTATTATCGCTCCTCCATGACCAAAAGACTTTCTGGTCGGGATTCGGCTATCTCATCGCCTATAATGCGATATTTGTCCTGCCCCTCGTCGTCATGCTCGTCATGGCCGCTTCAAAAACAGTCCTGGAAAAAATAAATCGCCTGCGCAAACTGGAAACCAGAAAAGCGCGCATTGTTTTGGATTTTGCCCTTCTCGCAATTGGCACGCTTATATTTTTTACTTAAAAAAACAAGAACATGATAAATGAGAATATGAAAAAAGAAAAACCGATGGATTTTGAAGAATTGAAGGAGAGAGTGGCCCAAGCCAAGACAAGCGGCATAGACCTCTCAACAGAAGAAGACCTCTCCATCGCCGTCATGAACCTGCTTTCTCTGGAAGAACATTTTTTCTTTACGGGAGCGAAAACCGAAAAGTCCGAATATTACGACTTGTTGAACGAAACGCGCGAAATCCGGAAAGTTCTGCTCGGGAGGATGATTCAAAAAACCGAAGGCGAGAGTTGGTGCGTATCAAAACATCTCCTGGCAACCGTCATGAGACTCATGGAAGTCGGCACAAAACTACAGGCGGACGGCAAGAGAGACCTGGCGCGGGAAACTTTCGGCTTCGCTTATAAAATTTATAATTTATTTTTCGCCCTGCGCCTGAAAATCATAAAAGCCGGCGATGTGCCGCGCATGGTAGAGAGAGAAAAGCCGATGTCTCTCGACGACATAATGAAAAACCTGGTTGACTGCTGCAAGGAATAAAGAAAATGAAAAAAACTGAAATCATTTCCATTATCATAATCATCATAGGTATCTTCACGACTATTTTTGTAGTGGCCAAGAAAAACTCAAATAATGATTCATCTCCAAACAACCTCACTTCTTTTGCTCAATGTTTGACTGACAAAAACGTAACAATGTACGGCGCGGAGTGGTGCAATCATTGCCAGAGAGAAAAAGCTCTCTTTGGCAAGGCTTTCAAATACGTCCAATACGTAGAATGTCCGGAAAATGAAAAACTCTGTCTGGACAGAGGCATAAACGGCTATCCGACATGGATTGACGGCGACGGTAAAAAATACGGTGGCGAACAAGGTCTCCGTGGACTAGCCAAAATCAGCGGGTGCGCCTACTAGGACTCGAACCTAGGACCCTCGAGGTATAAGCTCGATGCTCTAACCAACTGAGCTATAGGCGCATATAAAAAACTTCAATTTCGCGCCTGTGCTCGACTGACCGAAACAGCCAGAGGCGCAGAATGCGTTCGCACCAGCTCCCCTATCCTAAAGCACAAAATTGAAATGTACAATATAATGAGGCTCGAAAGGAGACATAACATGAACGATACGACTCACATGCTCTTTGTTGTTTTAAAAGTAAAGGGAGGAAGGAAAGAGGTTTTGTTGGTTCGAGGTGGGGAGGAGAATCCGGATGAATGGGGTTTTCCAATCGCCGCACTGGGAAAAAATCCCACTCATGAAAAGATTGAAATGGTTCTCAGAGAAAGACATTTCAGAGAGATCACCCTCGAAACCGTGAAGGAAATCCATCAAAACCGGTTGAGTGAGGAAAGCAAGAGCAGATTTCGTGATATACCGATATATGAGTGCAAAATTATTGGTGAAACGGTTAGTTGCGGAATCGGCCTGGTCTTCTTTGCGAGGCCGGACAATATTAACGGGTTCAACCTCTCAGAAAGAACCTCAGTCCTCTTTTCTTCCTTGTTTGTTCAAAGCCGCTTGTCCTGACATTTTTTTTGGCGGGAGGGCGGCTTTTTTGTCATGAGTTTCGGTTTATGCCAAATGTTCTATGTCTTTTTTCTTTTTTGGGACGACACCGTGGGCGACGAGGATTTGTTCAAATTCTTCTCGTTCAATGGTTTCCGTTTCTATGAGCCGCATGGCTATGGCCTCTAGTAATTTTCTATGAGTTTTTATGGTGACTTCGGCGCGGTTCATGGCGTTTGTCATTATGGCCCTCACTTCGGCGTCAATTTTGGCCGCCACTTCTTCGGAATACTCCCCCTCACCTACGCCCCGGCCGAACAAAACTCTACCGCCTTCGCTCTCCAGAGCCACAGGACCCATATTGTCTGACATGCCGTATTTTGTAACCATATCCCGAGCCAGAGCCGTTGAAACCTGCAGGTCATTTGACGGGCCGGTAGTGAGGTCGCCGAACATCATGCGCTCCGTCACGTAACCGCCCAGGGATACGGCTATATCGTCCAGGAATTCTTTTTTGGACTGCAGTTTTCTGTCTTCCAGAGGCAAATGGAGAACGTAGCCCGCCGCCCGGCCTCGGGAGATGATGGAAATTTTATGAACCGGGTCGGCATAGTCCAGAACGGAAGAAACGACGGCGTGGCCGGCTTCGTGATAGGCCGTGATTTTCTTTTCCTGCTGTGAAAGTATATGACTCTTTCTCTCCGGACCGAGCATCACTTTCTCTATGGCGCGGATGAGGTCGTATTGGGAAACTTTTGTCCTGTCCTCGCGGGCGGCCAGTATGGCGCCTTCGTTCATGAGCGAATACAAATCGGCGCCGGAAAAACCGGGCGTGCGTTCGGCTACGACGACCAGGTTCACATCTTCGGCAAAGGGTTTCTTGCGGGCGTGGATTTTCAGAATTTCTTCGCGGTCATGTCTGTCCGGCAAATCTATGGTCACCCGCCTGTCAAACCGGCCGGGGCGGAGCAGGGCCGGGTCCAGAACATCGGGCCTGTTGGTCGCCGCCATCACTATCACTTTTTCATTTGGTTCAAAACCGTCCATTTCGGTGAGAATTTGATTTAGAGTTTGCTCGCGCTCGTCATTGCCGCCGCCGATGCCGATGCCGCGGCTCCGGCCGACAGCGTCTATCTCGTCCACGAATATGATGGCCGGAGCCGCCTGCTTGGCCACTTTGAACAAATCCCTGACCCGCGAGGCCCCCACGCCGACGAACATTTCCACGAATTCCGAACCGGATATGGAAAAGAAGGCCACGCCTGCCTCGCCGGCCACGGCCCGGGCGAGCAAAGTCTTGCCCGTACCCGGCGCGCCCATGAGCAGTATGCCTTTCGGTATGACCGCGCCCACATCCAAAAATTTCTTTGGATTTTTCAAAAAATCAACTATTTCCAGGAGTTCTTGTTTGGCTTCCTTGGCCCCGGCCACGTCTTTGAAAGTTACTTTTTGCTTTTTATCCTCCGGCATGGTGATACGCGCCTTTGACTGGCCGAAAGTAAAAGCCTGCATGCCAGCGCCGCGCACCTGCCTGGAGAGAAACCAGATGACTACGAGAATGAAAATAAAAGGCAGGAGAAAAGGCGCCAAGTTGAAAAGCCAGTAAGCGACACCTGAAGGCTCTTTGACCAGAATCTTCACGGTGGAGATGGCTTCGGCTTTCACTCCGTAATTGACGAGCGATGTCGTTATGGCATTGTCTGTCTCTTTTTTGGAAATTTTTTCCGTACCGTCTTTATAAGTGAGATTCAAAGTGTCTCCGTCCACTTCTATGGCCACGACCGCTCCCGATGACACGTCATTTGAAAGTTCGGACAAAGATACCGTCGGCTTGTCGGTTTTTTGGCTGGCCAGAAACGAATACGCCGTTATAAGCAGGAAGAAAATGAAGAGGCCCGTGCCAAAACTGCCGAGAAAACGCGTCAGGGAAGCCGGCCGTTTGTCTCTGCTTTTCTTCTGGTTTTTGGGGGATTTTTTGAACTGGCTTGGAAATTGCATGTGTTATAAAGGCATTATATCAGAAACATGCTCTGTGATAGCATATATTCATGGCTTTGGCCAATAATCGAAAGGCTCGTTTTGACTATGAAATCCTGGAGACTCTCACCGCGGGTATGGAACTTTTGGGTTTGGAAGTGAAATCTATACGCACACATACGGTCTGTTTGGACGGTGCTTATGTCACAATACGAGGCGGCGAAGCGTATGTCGTGCAGATGGGTATTCCGCCTTATCAGCCGTCCAATACGCCTGTTGATTACGATCCTATGCGTGTCCGAAAACTGATTCTCAAAAAATCAGAAATCACAAAATTGGCGGATACCGAACATGCCAAGGGTTTGACAATAGTGCCTTTGCGGGTGTATAATAAGGGACGAAAAATGAAGGTGGACATCGCAATCGTCCGCGGCAAGAAGAAATACGATAAGCGCGAAACGATAAAGAAACGCGAGACGGACAGGGATATGAGGAGAACTTTGAAATACGAATAGAAGCGGCAGATACAGTTCTGCGCTGCTCGGAACGGGACCCGCTCCCAGAGGCTCGCCCCCGTTCCTGCGCTGCTCGAACTATATCCGCCGCTTTAGTAAAATATTTAAATACGGGGATGATCGGCCTAGACATGTAAGTCCAATCCTCCCGCGCGCGATAGAGCCGGATAACTCTCTAAACTTTCCAAAAATCAAATGCAAAATCCGTAAAATCGCCTTTGGCGGTTAACGATTTCTCATTCGGTTACGCGTTAGCCTAACCGACATCGCCTCTCCACGCTCCCCGCGCGGAGAAAACACGGTGTTATAAAACGGGGATAGGGGGAGAATCGTTTCGGACTCTCCTGAAAGGCTTCGGCCTCTGAAACTCGGCGGCTGTGCGTTTTGAAATTTTTAAAGCACGTCCGCTCAAAATCCTTCACGGGATAAAAAGTCTCTACGTCGCGTAGAAGCGCAGGATTCCTCACATGCACGGCGGTTCGATTCCGCCCATCTCCACAAAAGCAAAGTCAGTTTGTATTGAGATTTTTTGCACAAAAAATGATATAATTGTGTTATGAAAAAGAGCTTCCTCAAAAAAATAGCGCCGTTTCTGTGGTCATACGATATCGATAAAATGGATATAGATAAAGACAAGAAACGCATCATCACAAACGTGCTCAACCTCGGCACGAAATCCGCCGTTGAGGAGCTTTTTCAGACTTACAAAAAATCAGAGATCAAAGAAGTCGTGGAAAAACCGCTTCCGGGAGAGTGGAATGAAAAATCTCTTAACTTCTGGAATACGATACTCGATATAGAATCAAAAAGATCGGAACGAAAGATCGTGTAGTCTGCTTTAACTCTCGACATGTTTTACGATATTCTCGATATAAAAAGAAAAGAAATCCTGCCTGCGCTTTCAACTTTCAAGAATGAATTTTATCTCGCGGGCGGCACGGGCCTCGCCCTACAGCTTGGGCATAGAGACAGTATTGACTTTGACTTCTTCACGAAAGAACATTTCGATACGGCAAAACTCTATGAGAGATGCCGAGAGGTATTCACGGGACGCAAAATAGTAAAAGTACAGGAAGAGAAAGATACGCTTACGGTCTTTGTAGATGAGAGTGTAAAGATAAGCTTTTTTAGATATTCATATCCACTACTCGCAATGCTCTTAGATGAGCCTTACTTGCAAATCGCCTCCATAGCGGACATCGGCTGTATGAAATTGTCAGCCATCGTATCGCGAACCACAGAGAAAGACTATGTGGACCTCTACTATATTTTTAAACATATTCCGCTCGTTGAGCTCATGGACAAGCTGAACGACAAGATGCCGGACCTCGATCATATACTGGTATTAAAAAGTCTTATGTATTTCAAAGATGTTCCTGACGAGAAAATAGTGTTCAAACATAATTGCGAAGTCGCTTTTTCAAAAGTAAAAGAAATGATAACAAATGAAGCTCGTCAGGTTTTAGAGTTCTGACCGATTCCGCCCATCTCCATCACATGTGATTATGCTATACTCTCCCCATGAAAAAAACAGCCACAATTATCGCTGCATTGATGGCTTTGGGAGCCATAGCGTACGGCATTTCGGCAACAGATGGCGGAAAGAAAGAAAAAATAGCGGCAGACCCATGCGCCGTGGATTTGCGCGCGGCGTATCTCACCGATGTTCCCTTCTCCATGACGGAAACGGAAGTGGCCACGACCATTCTCACTCAATATCTGGAAGCGCTCAAAAAACTGACGGATTGTCCCATATACGCCATATTCGATTACAGCATCACTGACGTGGGCAATCTGCGGGAAGTCAAAGGAGATTTCATGGCGGACGTGAAATTTGACATCAAGCCCGTAAATCTGGAGCAGAACACTCTGGACACTCCCGAGACAAAAATAGACGGCGAATGGGTGAGGGGCAAGCAGGCTACTCTCGGCATATATCGTGCGTCAGGCACGGGAACGACGACGGTTTCATACGGATTAGCATTATAAAAAACAGACCGGAACGCGGTAAAAATAAAAAAAACGGAATGTGCCGCTTTTTTTTATTTTTACCTCATCTGCTGTTTTTATAATCCCGCAAAGTGAACAGCGACAAAAATGACGCCCATGCCTAGGACAGTGGCGAGAGTTGTCAGATGAGTTGGATGATTGTGATGACTTTCAGGCAGGAGGTCGCTCGCCCCCATGTATAAAAAGAAACCTGCAAAGAGAGCCAGAATGAGTCCTATAAATGACTCCGGAATAGTGAAGAAAAAAGTGGCAATAATACCCAAGACTGGAGCAAGCGCATCTGCGGCGAGCCATTTGACGGCCTCTCGTCTGTCTCCCCCGTAACGTAAAATCATAGAAACCGTATTTATGCCGTCGGAAAAATCATGAGTCAGGACCGCGAGAGCCACGACGACACCAACCACGCTGGAAACATGAAAAGCAAAACCTATGGCCATGCCGTCCAGAAAACTGTGGAGAGACAGACTGCCCGCGCCGAATTGACCGCGATGTTCATGGCCTTCTTCATGACAATGCATAAAGAGAGTCCTATCCAGAACCATGTATGAGACAAAACCGGCGGCAATGACGGAGAGAACCGTGGAGTTTTGGAAAAATTTACCGCTGATTTCAAGCGCCTCGGGCAAGAGCTCAAAAAAAGCCACACCTATCACGGCGCCGGCGGAAAAACCCAGTATGAGATGGAGCTTGTCGCGAAAACGTATAGCGAAAAGCCCACCCAGAAACGTCGTCACAAATGCACCGATGGCGATGAGAATTATCATGAGTGAAGTATACTACACGGAATCGCGGACAAAATTGTTGCCTACCCGCTGAAAATATGCTTTCATTCTTGTACATACATCTAATAATTATCTAATAATAAAACTTTGAGTTACAACAAAATCCGCGTAAACCACCAGATAAAAGCGCCGGAAGTGCGCGTCATAGGCCCGGAAGGCGAAAACTACGGCGTGCTTTCCATAAACGAAGCCCTACAGAGAGCCCATGATGCCGGGCAGGACCTCATTGAAATATCGCCGAACGCCAATCCACCTGTGGCCAAAATTAGCGACTTTGGGAAATTCCAGTACGCCGAAAACAAGAAAGAAAAAGCGGCCAAAGCCAAGGCTCATACGATTGAACTCAAAACTCTGCAGGTGAAAATCGGCACAGGCAAACACGATTTGGAGCTCAAAGCCAAAAAGGCCTCGGAGTGGCTGCGCCAAGGCCAGAGAATAAAAATAGACCTCTTCCTCCCCGGCCGGTCCAAATACATGGACCCGAAATTCCTGGAAGAACGCCTCAAGCGCATTCTGGTCCTGCTCACCGAAAACTACAAAATTACCGAAAACCCGACCAAAAGCCCGAAGGGACTGACGACCATTATTGAACGCGCATAGCGACTGTTCCCCGAACAAAATTACTGGACAAAAAAGCCAAATCGGGTAATATATGCATATCGCCCTCTTGGGCTTTTAATTTTCCTTGCGCCCCATGAAAACCAACAAGTCATACGCCAAAAGGCTGAAAGTCACGCGGAACGGGAAAATCCTGGTCCGCCGAACCGGCCAAAATCATTTCAATGCCAAAGAGAGCGGCCGGTCGCAGATAAAGAAGGGCACCATGACGCCTTTTCATATGACCAACAAAGAAAAGTCACGGTTCCTCTCCGGCCTCTGCTAATTTTTTTATTCAATTTATTTTTAATTCGCCAACATGGCACGAGTAAAAAAAGCAGTCAACGCCCTGAAAAATCGCCGAAATGTCCTGCGTCAGGCAAAGGGCTATCGTTTCCGCCGTTCCACCAATGAAGCCGCCGCCAACGAGGCTCTGATGCATGCCGGCGCTTATGCGTTTGCTCATCGGCGCGACAAGAAGGGCGACCGTCGGAATCTCTGGATAATCAAAATCAACGCCGCCCTGGACGCCAAAGGTATCTCATATTCCAAATTTATGGGCCGAGTAAAAAAGCAAGGCATCATTGTAGACCGCAAAATCCTCGCTGATTTGGCTCTACACAATCCTGAAACTTTTGACCGTTTTGTAGCGCAGGTAAAGTAAGAAAAGTAGAATATCCTTTCACTTTTTGTAAAAAACGGAACCGGCGACCGCTCCGAGAGTATCCATCGCCAAATCTTTCGGCATGTCAAAAAAATAACCGGGGTCAGAAAAACGCGTAAAACTCAAAACGATTTCCAGGACTTCCCAGAGAATGCCCGTGACCAAAACAAGAATGAGAACGTCTCTCACCGGAGTTCGTCTCAATAGAAACCGGTCGTATTCGGTATGCGTCACCCAGAGGATAAAGAGAAAAACCCACAGTCCGCCCAGGAAATGCATGGGAATGTCATACCACCAGACCGCATCATACAAGTCATGGAGCGAAGCGAACCAGTGCAAACCGACAATTATAATCATGACCGAGAACGACGACCAGAAATATTTATTCCAAAACATGGAGATAGTATACCATTTGGAAAAATTTTCCACAGAAAAACCGTTCGCGAATTTTATCGTAAACGGTTTTTCTATCGGGTCATCCGGATATCGTCCCTAGTGTAAACTAGGTGGGTGACCGCAGTTCATCACCAAGGCGACAAACAATATGAGTCTCCCTAAAAAAATGTTATAGAGTTAATATCTCGAATAACCCTACTAATAATTATAGACCTCGCGACAACCGCCGCAAGAGAAAAATAAAATCGGAAACAAAAAAAGTGAATCGTCTAACCCGTTCCGACTCGTCGTATTCTAAATTGAAGCGAAAAACCGGCAAAAAAATCCGCTACTCCAAAATGCCGTCCAGATTTACGTCGTACAAGATTTCTTCCTGGATATGCCGATAGCCGATTATTTCATCGGGAGAAAACCAATGTCTGATTTCCATTTCGGCTTCGGCGGGAGACCCCGAAGCGTGGATGAGATTGCGCACTGAACGGCCGTCGGT
>JBBTTH010000048.1:4803-15483 GCA_038064295.1 Patescibacteria group bacterium | reverse complement strand
TCTAACGGGATGAAACTTAAATTTTACGGGGCGGCGGGGGAGGTGACGGGAAAAGTTCGTTGCTTCGGTGGCGACGGCCGGCAGACAAGCCCTCTTCGTAGCCGGCAAGAGTGAAGCTATTGCCGTCGTCAAAGCCGCCGCCTCCAAAGCCAATCAGCCTATGGTCGCCGGCAGATGGGTCGGAGGCACTCTCACGAATTTTGCCCATATCAGAAAACGCGTGGAAAAATACCAAAACCGCCTGAAGGAAAAAGAAAAAGGCGAACTGGCAAAATACACGAAAAAAGAACGTCTGCTCATAGACAAGGAAATCGCCAAGCTGGAACTGCTCTTTGGCGGTATAGTTTCCATGAGAGAAAAGCCGGGGGTTTTGATAGTCGTGGACCCAAAGAAAGAATTTACGGCCGTAGAAGAAGCGCGCCAGACGGACGTTCCCGTCGTCGCCGTCGCCAGTTCCGACTGCGACCTCTCCCTGGTTGATTATGTCATTCCGGCAAACGATTCGGGCGCCCGATCAATCGCTTTTTTCATTGATGAGCTGGCCCGCGCCTACGCGGAAGCCGGAACTCCAGGACCGGAGACAAAATAATTCTTTTATCATTTTTTATGGTTACCGCAGACGCAATCAGGGAACTTCGCGACGAGACTGGCGTATCAGTCATGCAGTGCAAGCGCGCTCTGGAAGAAGCCGGCGGCGACAGAGAAAAGGCTCTGGTAATTCTGAAAAAGAAAGGCGCCGAAGCGGCGGCCAAAAAAGACGCGCGAAGCTTAAACGCCGGCGCCGTCGTTTCATATATCCATTCCACGGGCGCGGTTGGCGTCATGATTGAGCTCGCCTGCGAAACCGATTTCGTGGCGAAAAACAGCGAATTCAAGCAATTGGCCTACGATATAGCCATGCATATCGCCGCCTCAAAGCCGGAATTCATAAAAAAAGAAGACATTACGGAAAAAGACAAGTCCGTGGCGGCTTCGGTTTTTGAAAAAGAGGTGGAAGGCAAGCCGGCCGACATGAAAGCCAAAATTCTCGCCGGCAAGCTCGCGGCTTATTTCTCCGAGCGCGTGCTCATGGACCAGTCGTTCATAAAAAATCCGGAAATTGCCGTAAACACGCTCATAAACGACGCTATCCAGAAATTCGGCGAAAAAATAGAAATCGCGCGGTTCACCCGCTATGCGGTATTGGAAAAATAAAATCTTCGCATGTTCTTGGAACTTTCACTCATGACGGTGTCGGCGGGAGTTATGATTTTTCTTCTGGTCCATAAACGCATGGAACAGAGTAGTGCGGCCAAAACCGCCATATACCGCATGCGGCAGAAAACCGATTCGATTCTGCGCGATTTGCACCGGACGACGGACGATATCTTGTCGCATGTCAATTTGCGCAACATAATCCTGTCGGCCAACCGCTTTTTTGTTTTCATTGTCAGGTTTTTCATGCACGTTTCGCACAGGACGCATGTTGTTTTATCGGCTATCGTGGAGAGAGCTTCAAAGAAAAAGGAAAATATCTCGCGCGCCGGCGCCGCTTCTTTCTACATGAAGCAGATAAAGGAGACGGAGGCGCAAAGTGGCGCGTCGGAGAAAAAAATGTAAAATGAATGGACGCCGCCTTGTCATTTTCTTGTCATTTTGGCAGGCACACGAACGACAATACGGTAAAAAATACCAGCGCCACCTTAGCTCAGTTGGCAGAGCACCACTTTTGTAAAGTGGCTGTCCTCGGTTCGAGTCCGAGAGGTGGCTCCGTTCATTATTCAATCCGTATCGCAATACAGAGGATTTTTATCTCACTTCCGCGCCGTAAATTTCTTTTGTCTTTTCTTCCAATTTTTTGTGCATAACATTTACCTCGCCGTCCGTGAGCGTTCTCGCCAAGGAACGATAGATGATTCTATAAGTGTAGCTTTTCCTACCCGCGCCGAACTGGCCGGTGTTTTCATATTGGTCAACCAGAGTCATTTCTTCGGCCAGATCGCCGACCACGTCGCGCACCAGGTCAAAGTAATTTTTGGGGGTGAACGAAGCGGAATCAACTATAAAAGAAATGTCGCGGACTATGGCCGGATATTTGCTCACTTGTTTGAACCTGTGCCCGAGCCGGAGCTGTTTTTTGACTCTCTCGTTGTCCGACCACAAGAGTCTGATATCCGGCAATTCCATACTGATGATGGCCAGGCGCTCCAGGCCGAAACCGAACGCCCAGCCGTGATAGCCCGTGACGCCGAAATTTTTGAGGACGTTCTTCCTCGGCATGCCGCCGCCGAGGATTTCCATCCATTTGCCGTTTATCTCCACTTCAACTTCCAGAGACGGGTCGGTATAAGGAAAGACGTCCTCATTGAAGCGGTAAACCACGTTTTTTCCGAAAATCGTCTGCACGATTTCCGAGAGGGCGGACTTGAGGTCATCAATGGTCAGGTTCTTTTTACCGTCCGGGATTAGATAGAGCCCGCCCATCTGATGAAAGACATTCATGTGATTGCGGTCTATCTCGTCTTTGCGATAGACTTTGCCGTAGCAGATGACGCCCATCGGTTCTCCGGCCGCTATTTTCTTTTTGATTTCCGGCAGTTGCAGATAATAGTGCCACATGACCGTGTCGTGAGTGCGCAGGATGTTTTTATCGTCTACAAAATAGGTGTCGCTCTCGCTTCTGGCCGGATGGTCCTGAGCAAAATTGAATAAGTCAAAACTGACGTCGGCCGGCACGATTTCAGGAATGACAATGTTGTCAAAATGCCGCAAGAGTTCCATTCCTCTGGCCTTTTCCACGATTTCGTATATGGGACTCGCCTTCGTGCGCGAGAGGTCTGTCATGGCCAGGTATCGTTTTATCCGCATAGCCTCCGTGTCGTTTCGCGATTTGAGTCTGTTGACCAAAACCTCTTCTTCTTTGGTGCTTATTTTTATTTCCATACGTTCCAGTTTATGCAAAATTATCAGAAAACTCAATAGCCAGAATATTTATTCTGCCCAAAAAAAATCGCCAAAATCAAAAAGAGAACCGTATAAAAAAAGCCCCGTCAGACGGTCTGGCGGGGCTTCGGAGCTCTCATTGCGAGCTGTCGTTGCATCATCTCCAGTGTTCCAAAAATCCTGGCCCGACGGATGAGCGGATGTCCCGCCTGCGGCATATTTGCGATATGACTGGCGGTCTCGCGTATCACGCGCTTATGCCAGTGCCAATTCCCCGAACCGGCCGGGTGCGGATTTTTGAAACATTCGAAACCGGAAATAAAACTGGCCATCTGCATGACGTCAATGTCAATGGTTCTCATTTTTTTAGGAAAAGTTTTAGGAAAAGGTGGTAGATAGAGCAGGGTGTTCGGTCATATGAAATCATCTTTCATGTTCTCTGTCAAGGAGAAAAAAAGCCTGAAATTTGCTATACTTTAGAGACAATAACGGCTTGTAAAAAGGTATCATTTTTTATTTATGGCAAGAGAAAAAACGGGGAAAAAGACGGCAAAAACGACCGGCAAGAAAGCCGATGAAAAGACCGGTTACAGCGCCGAGTCCATCCAGGTTTTGGAAGGTCTGGAGCCCGTGCGCAAGCGTCCGGGTATGTACATAGGCACGACAGGGCCTGACGGTTTTCACCATCTGGTCACCGAAATTTTTGACAATTCCCGCGACGAGGCCATGGGCGGCTTTGCTGACAACATTGAAATCGCCATCTTGCCGGACGAAACGGTGCGCGTGACAGACAACGGCCGCGGCATTCCCATAGACATCCACAAGCAGACGAAAGTTTCGGCCCTGGAAACCATCATGACCATGTTGCACGCCGGCGGCAAATTCGGCGGGGAAGATTCCGGCTACAAAGTTTCCGGCGGTCTCCACGGCGTGGGAGCCAGCGTTGTGAATGCCCTCTCCATAATGTGCAGGGTGGAAGTGCACAAGGACGGCGGCAAATATATGCAGGAATATTCGCAGGGCAAGCGTAAAGCGGCGGTGAAAAAGACCGACAATTCCAAACTGCACGGCGCCATAGTCACTTTCAAGCCGGACCCGGCCATATTCGGCGAGCAAAAATTTGACTGGAGCCGAATCGTTACTCATATGCGAGAGCAAGCTTATCTGGTTCGCGGTCTCCGTATTTCTGTCATAGACGCCAGAGAATATCCCGGCTCTATAGATATAGACGACGATATTTTTTATTTCCGCGAGCTTGGTCTGGATGTGCCGTCACAATCTTTTTATTTTGAGGGCGGACTGGTTTCCCTGGTTCGTTTCACCAATTCTATCCAAAAACCCGTCCACAAGAATATTTTCTACGTGGAAAAGAAGGTTCTAGACGTTGAATCAGTGGAAGTCGCCCTGCAGTATGTGGACGACATTTCTTCCCGCATCCTGCCGTTTGCCAACAACATATACAACGCCGAAGGCGGCACTCATCTGACCGGATTTAAAACCGCTCTGACCCGCACCATAAACACATACGCGCGGAAAAATAATCAAGTAAAGGAAAGCGAGGATAATTTTACCGGCGATGACGTTCTGGAGGGTCTCACCGCCGTCATCTCGGTAAAGCTCCGTGAAATCCAATTTGAAGGCCAAACCAAAGCCAAATTGGGGTCCATGGAAGCGCAGTCAGCAGTGGCGACCGTTTTTGGTGAGGCCTTCAGTCTTTTCTTGGAAGAAAATCCGGATGATGCCAGGGCCATAGTCTCAAAAGTCGTCCTGGCCCTCAAAGCCCGCAAAGCCGCCAAAGCCGTCAAGGACTCTATATTGCGCAAGGGCGCCCTGGAAGGCATGACTCTGCCCGGCAAGCTGGCCGACTGCGAGTCGGATGATGCCAGCGTCTCGGAGATATTTATAGTGGAAGGCGATTCGGCGGGAGGCACGGCAAAAACCGGACGCAACAGGAAAACCCAGGCAATTCTGCCGCTCCGCGGCAAGATTCTGAACATAGAGCGCGCTCGCCTGGACCGCATGCTCTCTTCGGAGCAGATAAAAAACCTGGTCATTGCCATGGGCGCGGCCATAGGAGAGACTTTTGATATTTCCAAACTGCGTTACCACAAAATAATCATTGCCACTGATGCCGACGTGGACGGCGCCCATATCAGAACGCTCATTCTCACTTTGCTTTACAGATATTTCAAACCGCTCATAGACGGTGGATACATATATATAGCCCAACCGCCACTCTACAAAGTGAAACGGGGTAAAGAAACGATGTATTTTTATTCGGAAGAAGAGAAAACGAAAGTTCTGGGCAGAGGAGAAATTCCTCTGGAAGAAACAGAAAACGCTCCGGAAACGGCGCTAAAAATTCATGTTCAGAGATACAAGGGCCTGGGAGAGATGAATGCCGAAGAACTGTGGGAGACGACCATGGACCCGGCGCGCCGCCTGCTCAAACAAATGACAATTGCCGACGCTCAGGACGCGGACAAGGTCTTTGACATGCTCATGGGAACGGATGTGCCAGCCAGAAAATACTTCATCCAATCAAACGCCCACAAAGCGACGATAGACGTATAAAAAGTAAAAAAGCCGAATGTGCCGTTCTCGAACAGTCCTCGGGTCGGATTTGTCAAGGACAGACCATTGACAAATCCTCGCCTGCGGAGGTTCTCGCCCGGCACATTCGACTTTTTTACTTTTTATAACTTATATTCCTGCTTTTTTCTCTGTCGCTTTTCTTTAAAAATTGCTTGCGCAGACGGACGGACCGCGGGGTGATTTCCAGAAAATCACTTTCATGCATCGTTTCCAGACCACGTTCTATGGAAAGTCTGAAAGGCGGTGTGAGCATGATGGCATCGTCCTTGCCGGCGCTGCGGTAATTTGAGAGCACTTTGCCTTTGCAGGGGTTTACTTCCAAATCTTCTCCTTTTGACGTATTGCCTATGACCATGCCTTCATAGACAGGCGTGCCGGGGTCCATATACAAGATGCCGCGTTCCTGCAGATTCCAGAGAGCAAAACCGACGGCTTGGCCATTTTCCATGGAAATCATGGAGCCGAATTCATGTTTTTTTATTTGGCCCGCATGCGGGCGGAAACCTATGAAATGGGACGACAATATGCCATCGCCCTTTGTATCCACGACGAATTCGCCGCGATAGCCCAGGAGGCCGCGGGTGGGAATTTCAAATGTCAGGCGGGTGATGCCTCCGTGCTCGCGCATATTCTTCATGATACCCTTGCGGACGGAGAGTTTTTTTATCACCTCGCCGGACACGTCGTTTCTCACGTCCGCCACGACTTCTTCAAAAGGCTCGCTTTTTACGCCACCAATTTCTCTTATGATTACCTGCGGCTGGGAAACCTGAAGTTCAAAACCTTCGCGGCGCATATTTTCCAGGAGGATGGAAATGTGCAATTCTCCTCTGCCGTAGACCTTGAAAATGTCGCCTTCGACAAATTCTATGCGTAATCCGACATTTACTTCCAGTTCTTTTTTCAGTCTCTCGCGGATTTGGCGAGTGGTGACTAATTTGCCTTCGCGTCCGGCGAAAGGGGAATTGTTGACCATGAAATTGAGGGCAATAGTCGGTTCGTCCACGGCGATGGCGGGCAGGGGAGACTGGTCCGCCGATTGGCAAATGGTTTCGCCTATGAAAATATCAGGCAGGCCGGCGACGAGGCATATATCTCCAGCCAGAGCCTCGTCCACTTCCTTTCTGTCCAAACCGTTGAACGTATAGAGTTTTGTCACCTTGCCTCGGCGCGTTTCACCTGTCGGTTTTTTTACGAACACGCTCTGCCCGACACGCACCCTGCCTTCGTAAATCCTGCCTAGGGCGAGCCGTCCCGTATATGAATCGTATGCCAGATTGAAAGGTTGCATGCGCAGAGGAATGTTTATGTCCGACGGAGCTGGCGGGACCAATTCTATAATAGTGTCAAGCAGGGGAGCGAAGTCTCTGGATTCGTCGGCGAGATTTTTCTTTGCGATGCCTTCCCGGCCGATTGAATAAATCGTCTGAAAGTTCAGCTGTTCGTCCGTGGCGCCGAGTTCCATGAAAAGTTCCAGGATTTCATCCATCACTTCTCTCGGCCTGGCGGCCGGTTTGTCTATCTTGTTTATGACGACAATGGGTTTCATGCCGAGTTCCAGGGATTTTTTCAGGACAAAACGCGTCTGAGGCATGGGGCCTTCCTGGGCGTCAACCAGGAGGAGGACGGTATCAATGGAGCGCAGGACGCGTTCCACCTCGGACCCGAAATCGGCGTGTCCCGGCGTATCGACGATATTTATTTTCGTGCCCCGGTATTCTATGGAAGCGTTTTTTGCGTATATGGTGATGCCGCGCTCTAACTCCAGAGCGTTTGAATCCATAGAAAAGCCCTCTTTGGCTACGCCGGATTGCTTCATGATGCCGTCCATGAGAGTAGTCTTGCCGTGGTCGACGTGGGCGATGATGGCTATATTGCGAATTTCCATAAAGAGGTCTATTGAAACATAAAAAAAACCGGTCCGCAACGCCGAGTTTTTTTGCCACGTTTCTGGATTTTTCATATAGACATAAAGATATTTTGTGTGTCATGGTTTTATTTTTGCTTCTTCCACAAACGTTATATCTAAAAGCATCTGATTGAGTAATGAAATACACAAAACGTTATTTTTGATGAAGTTTATTTGAAAGAAAGATTTTTAATATGAGTTATACAATCATTTGTATAAATTACCATTCATTTTTAAACATTGATAAACCTTTATAGATGAAAAAATGATATAAAGCCGTAAAACATGGGAACGAAAGGAATGGCGTCTCTCGAAAACGACCAGAAAATTTTTTGCTAAAAATTTTCCTAAGCTCGGTCGCCGTCGCGCCCTCGGTTTCGTTTTCTCAATCCGCCCTTCCTTTCGTTCCTCTGTCAGTTTTCAACAAACAAAAATCAAAAAAGAAATCAGTTCTCCACAGGGTTGTTGTTGAATTTCTCTAATATAATATCGGCATGAGTCAGCCGCTGTATTTTGATGGAAAAAAGTTCATCTCGTCTAAACGAGCTAGCGAGGTGGGAGGCTATACCCAGGACTACATCGGTCAGCTAATCCGAGGAAAAAAAATTGAAGCTCGGATGGTCGGACGGTCATGGTTTGTCTCCGAAGAGTCTTTGAAAACTTATCAGCAGACGCTCCGTCCGGAAATCTCGGTTAGACCAGAAGTTCCGGAAGAAAAAATTTTAGAAAATTTTTCTTCAATCTCGCCACCCGAGATTTCCGAAACGAAAACTTCCGCAGTTTCTCCGTATACGCCTCTAGAATACGGAACCGACGACCGTGAACTGATTCCCGGTATAAAAAAACCGAAAAATAATTTTTTTTCTCCACCGACGGGACAAAAGATATCAGTACAAAAAATTATAGCCAACTCACATCGGCTAGCCGAGCTCGGCAGTAAAAGTCTGGCGGTACTGCTCTCCATGTCGTTGGTCGCCGGAGGTTATTTCATGTCTGATGCAAAAAACGCCCGAGCCGTTTTTGAATTTATGAATGTGGCGGGAAAAAATGTCCTTCTCACGGCGGGAGAAACATTTGACGACCTGGTCTGGTCGGTCGGAAATATCGCCGGCCAATATGAAAAATCACTCTTGACATCTGGAGAATATTCTCGTCTGGGGTTTATTTTGGTCCGCAGAGGTGGGGAGGTGGTTATGGGCGCATACGAGACCGTTTTGAACGAATCAGGGTCATTTGCTCATAGCGCAGTTTCTGACCCTGTAGGTACTCTGAAAAATGCAAAAAATGCCTATATCGCATCTATATATAAAGGCGGCGATTTCCTCTCGGATAGCCGAGATTTCCTAACAGGCTTTGATTTGGCCAAATTTAGCCACAATCTCGCCAACCAATCTTTGGCCGCCATCGCAAGCGCGTCCAATCCTTTGAACAGCGTCCTGGAATCAATAGCCGCTAGTTTTTACAAGAGTGTGAACAACTCTCTTTCAAAAGCCAAAAATTACGCGGTGAATCTGTTTGAAAACGCAGAAAATGAAATAAAAAGTCAAGGTCAAGACATGGCATACCAAGGCATAGAGCTCGTGCCTCCGCCGAAGACGTCAACTCCAACTCCCAGAGTGAGGGTCGCTTCTCAGGCGCCATCCGCCATTTCGGAATCGGAAACAACGTTCGGGCAGGTAAGGGAATCATTCGCCTCCATTTCTCCGGTCGCCGTCACCGCCTCACCGTCAAGTTACGTTTCTCTGGACACGGTGAGCCGCGCCGAATTTTCAAACATGCGCCAGGAACTGTTGGCGGCTATCAACAGTGTCTCTCGGACCGCGGTTGCGAGCAGGGGTAGTTCCCGGTCAGTGGCCGACAGCATAAATCTCGGCAACATCAGAGGCTCTCACATAGAACGGTCGGAGATAACCGAGTCGTCTTTCTCCGGCACGACTGTGTCGGCTACCCAGCTCACTGTGTCTGGAGGAGAGACCGGAAGCCTCACATCCAACATCGGCGGAAACGTCAATTTTGATTCGGGAACCATATATGTAAACTCCGGAAACAACATGGTCGGCATCGCCACCACTTCGCCTTTCACCACTTTCTCCGTCGGCGGCAATGCCTACATCGGCGGAAACCTCACGGCCACCGGCACACTGTCATTCGCCAATCTCACAGGCTCGGCTTCCTCTACTCTCCAGAATTTCACGTTCGCAAACGCCACAGGCACGTCAGCCACGACCACTAATTTGTTTTCAACCACCGCGTCATCCACAAATCTTTTCTCCTCTCTCGTCAACATAGGCGGTAATGCTCTGGCGATTACGGCGGCGAGGAACATAGGCATAGGCACGACCAGTCCGACGGCCAATCTGGAATTTTTGCAAAATGCGAATGGCACGACCATGATCGCCGCCTACCGCGCCACAGACACGGCGCCGTCGGGAGACTTCATCAGCTACATGAATCGCGCCGGCACGCAACTCTTTCGCGTGGACAACTCCGGCAATCTCTTGGCGGGAGGCATCGTAAACAGCGGCAGTCAGACCATCACTTCCACCTCCCAGCCTCAATTCCGAGTGCAATATGACAGCTCAAATGAAATCACTCAATCCGTCAGTTCCACCGGTTCTACGACTATATCGATAAACGGCACTACTCCCGCTCTCATATTCACACCGCAGACAAACCGTGGCACATCTTTTGTGTTCACGAGCGCCGACAGTACCTCAATTTTTTCCATAGATACTTTAAATCAAAAAGTGGGCATCGGCACCACTACGCCAGGTCAAAAACTTTCCGTCGCCGGAGACATTCTGGGCAACAGCATACTCGGTTCGTACTTCACGGCCACCACGAGCACTAATTCCATATTCCCCAATTTCACCTCCTCTTTCTCCACGACCACGAACGCCACCACAACTAATTCCTTTTCCACAACAGCATCTTCAACCAATCTCTTTTCTTCGCTTCTCACTGTTGCAGGCAATGGACTGATAGTCGATTCAAGCAGGAATGTCGGCATCGGGACGACCACTCCGCAAAGAGTGCTAACTGTAACGAACAGCGGTAGTAATGGACAGCTCATGTTAACTGATACAGGAGCAGTAGCGGATAGTCATTATGGAGAAGTTGGTTTCTCTAGAGGTGGATTCACGTTTAACACCATGACTGACGCTCTAGCCACGACAAGTAGAATGGTCATAAATAGTTCAGGCAACGTCGGCATAGGGACGACCACTCCAGGGCAAAGACTCTCTGTGGCTGGT
>JBBTTH010000048.1:0-4703 GCA_038064295.1 Patescibacteria group bacterium | reverse complement strand
GGGGCAAAGCTAGCTGTAAACAACACAGGTTCAGGTGCTTCTTTCTTAGTCTCCGATGAAACTGACCCTGACTCCTCTCCGTTCATAATAGATACCTCGGGCAACGTCGGCATCGGGACGACGACGCCAAGTACTGTATTAGAAGTTCATGCATCGAGTGGAAGTATAGCAAAATTTTCAGGGACTCTCTCTGGTCAGTATCTTACTCTTAGAAATTATGCGTCAACGCCAGCACAGGGGTTAGAATTTATCGAAGGTTCGACAGCAAAAGGTTACTTTATTAGAGAAGGTGGTAATAAGTTTAATATTTATGCAGGTGATGGAACTACTGCTGATGTAACGATATTAGACACCGGCAACGTCGGCATCGGGACGACGGCGCCAGCAGCTAGTTTAGAAGTTGTTAAGGATTCTGCTACAACAAATACAATTCTAAATGTGGCAAGAATTAGTAGGTCTACAACTGGGACTGCTGGAAATGGTATTGGCAGTGAATTGATGTTTTTATCTGAAGATGACGCAGGGGCGCTTAGGGAATCTGCAACTATAAGAGGTGTTTTGTCTAGTGTTGCAAATGCTTCTCCGGTTGGTTATTTGGGATTATCAGCAAGAGGCGCTAACTATGGAAGTGAGCAAATGGTTATTTTACAGAGCGGCAACGTCGGCATCGGGACGACGAGTCCACTTTCAAAGCTTGAAATCGTGACCAGCGGCATTTCCGGCCCAAGACTCAGGCTTTCTAACCCGAACGGAACGTCAGTTAATAGCGAAATTACTTTCCAGAGCTCGACCACCACTGTCGGTCAAATCTTCAGCGATTTGGAAGGTACGGGAGGCCAAGACATGAACCTCGTCGCGAACGGAGCTGGCGGATTCGTGCGATTCCTCACTGCCGGAAACGCCGCTGGTCAAGAAAGGATGAGAATCACAAGCGCAGGCAACGTCGGCATCGGGACGACCTCGCCAGTGTCAAAGTTAAGTGTTCTCGGTGAAAGTGCACTAGCGGGAGGCTTAAGCGTAGGTATAGGTTATGCAGGTACTGCCGCTCCAACAGGTGGAATGATAGTGCAAGGCAACGTCGGCATCGGGACGACCTCGCCAGTGAGCAAGCTGTCTGTTCTCGGTGAAAGTGCATTGGCGGGAGGCCTCAGCGTAGGTATCGGGTATGCAGGTACTGCCGCACCAACAGGTGGAATAATAGTGCAAGGCAACGTCGGCATCGGGACGACGGGGCCAGGGGCGATTTTACATGTTAAAGGTCAGACAGCAGGTGGCACAGCCTTTATACAAAATGATGTAGCGACTAATTGGCCTACTTTAATTGTCAGACAAACGACCGCCGGCGGTAACGGAAATCAGGACATTGGGCTCATTGTTGACATTCAAGGGGCTAACGATCTCGATAACATCGCAAATTTCAGATACTACGACGGAGCTGCTTACAATAGTCGGATGGTTGTAAAAAGAGGCGGCAACGTCGGCATCGGGACGACCACTCCGGGTCAAAGACTCTCTGTAGCGGGTGATATATTGGGTAACAGTATCCTCGGCTCTTACTTTACGGCCACATCAACAGTAACCGCTTCTATCTTCCCTTATGCAAGCACAACAGCTCTCACATCTTCAGGTTCTGCATACTTTGCAACAACTCAAGGCAACGTCGGCATCGGGATGACAGACCCAGGAGTATACAAATTAAATGTTAACGGAAATGTAAATTTCACTGGCACAGGAACATTTACTGATAGGCTGAATATCTCTGAAGGGTCAACAGGAAGTCCTTCAATTAGAAGCACTAATAGCGATACGAATGGTATTAACTGGAATGTTCACGACTTAGAGTTTGTTTATAATTCCACGACTAATATGATTATTAAAGGGATAGCAGGCAACGTCGGCATCGGGACGACCACTCCGGGCAATACTCTATCTGTCGCAGGTACTGGTCTATTCAACGGAACTCTCACATCATTCGGTACAAGTACCGCTCCTGTATTTGTGGCCACTTCTACGACAGCGACTTCTACATTTGCGGGAGGACTAGCGGTGCAGACGAGCGCTCTTGTAGTACAAAGTAGTTCAGGCAACGTCGGCATCGGGACGACCACTCCGGGTCAAAGACTCTCTGTAGCGGGTGATATATTGGGTAACAGTATCCTCGGCTCTTACTTTACGGCCACATCAACAGTAACCGCTTCTATCTTCCCTTATGCAAGCACAACAGCTCTCACATCTTCAGGTTCTGCATACTTTGCAACAACTCAAGGCAACGTCGGCATCGGGACGACCACTCCGGGTGCAAAACTGAATATTATTGGTGCTTTGTGTGTGGATGACACCTCTCCTACATGTGCCAATGCCGCGCGCGCTGACGGTACGATATATTCCGTGGCCGCCCTGTCAAACACCCTAGACTTGGCCGAGAGTTATCCGACCAAAGATGCGACGCTCGCGGCCGGCGAAATCGTGGAGCTGGATCCGGCCAATCCGGTATTTGTGAGACGCGCAACCACGGGAAATAGCATGCCGATAGTTGGTATAGTTTCAACGGCTCCGGGTTTCTGGCTCGGCGGATTCAATGAAGAGCTTTATCCGGACGATATAAAATTACCTATCGCCTTGTCCGGACGCGTGCCTATAAAAGTAAATAATCTCGGCGGGCCAATCATCGTAGGTGACCGCATCGCTTTGTCATCTGTGGCGGGTGTAGGTATGAAGCAGGTCGGCAGTGGGGAAACAGTTGGCATCGCTCTGGAAAATATGAGTGATGCTGTCGGTACAATTCAAGTTTTCGTTAATCTAAAAAATAACAATACCGCCAATCAATTTTCTATAAATACAGGCGGCAATATAGGCATCGGCACCACTACTCCGGAATACAAACTGCATGTCATAGGGGACATAGCCGCCACTTCTTTCGTCAACATTTCAACACGCACCGCCAAGAGAGATATTGCGTATTTGGGCGATGAGGATAAAGGGTCTATTTTAACAAAGATCAGGGATGTGGGTATCGCGCAATATCGTTATACGGACGAAGATTCGTCAAATCCACTCCGTCTAGGTTTAATTGCTGAAGAAGCTCCAATAGAGGTTTTGTCGGCAAACGGCAAGGGTGTAGACGTCTACAAGCTCTCCACATTCATTCTGGCGGGTCTACAGGAGCTGGACAAGCGTTTTACAACCATAGAAACACAAGTTGCAAACCTGACAGATTCTATGGCCAGCACGACCGAAGCGGTCCGCAGGGCAGAGACAAAAATTACCGAATTGGAAGCCAGACTGGCGTCATCTACGGCGGTTTCCGCAAATATCTCTACGGATGTTACTGATGCCGGTACGAGCACCGTGCAAGTCACATGGTCAGACGGTTTCGGTTCATCTGTCGTATCATTCTTTGCCAGACTCGGCGCCACCATTGAAAACGGAGTGTCCAGATTTGTCGCTTTGGTTGCCGATTCCATCACCGCCAGGAGCGTCGTCGTGAATACTCTCACTGTGGGTTCTCCGGATAATCTAGCCGCATCAGGCATAACCATATATGATCGTCAAACCGGAGCGCCGACCTGTATGTATGTCGCCAATGGAGTAATACAATCCGAACTCGGCATCTGCGGAGCGACAAACACAACATCAACTGATCAAGGGACAGTTTCAGAAATCATTCCGGAAATCACCCCCGCTCCTACCGCCGCTCCGGAACCAGTATCCGAACCAATTGTAGAATCAACACCAACACAGACTTCAGACCAAACATCTGAAATTACTCCAATATCTGAAGCACCTGCGGAATCAGCGCCAACATCTGATGCAACGACTGTAACGGAATCAGTATCAGAATCTATATCGGAACCAACGTCAGAACCATCGCCGATATCCGATATACCCGCCACGGCAGAGCCCGCTCCCGCTCCGTAGGTTGACGAAATAAAAAATCGGAATAGGATAGATTTTGGATAAAAATCCTATCACGGATGTTCGGACTAGACGCAAAAATCATCGAAAGTCGTGATATTTCAGCCTATGAAATTCGTGATATGGGAATAATAAAAAACAAATATGAAAAAAGATAGAAATAACTATGCTTTTATTGATAGCCAAAATCTAAACTTGAACATTCGTAATCAAGGATGGATTTTAGATTTTGCACGATTCCGTTTGTATTTAAA
Source organism: Patescibacteria group bacterium (assembly GCA_038064295.1). Lineage (GTDB taxonomy): Bacteria > Patescibacteriota > Minisyncoccia > Phycocordibacterales > UBA6065 > UBA6065. Next base: position 534 of record JBBTTH010000048.1, on the reverse strand, counting down.
GGAAAAATATGGAGTCAACCGAGCCTTTCTTTTTGTTGGGTATGTTGAAGAAAATAAAAAAATGTATGAGTTTTTAAATCGTACGGGATATGTTTGTATTTTTAAACCAACATTAGAATATAAAGATGGAACCACAAAAGGAAATTGTGATGCTGAGTTGGTATTACAGGCAATGATCGAGTATCCACGATACGATGGTGCTGTTATAGTTTCTGGGGATGGAGATTTTCATTGTTTAGTAAAGTATCTTTTGGAAAATAATAAACTTGAGTTAATAATTATTCCCAATAAATTAAAATTTTCCGCTCTTTTAAAATTTAAAATATTTCGACCATATTTGCGATATATGAATGATTTGCGGGAGAAATTGGAGTATAAAAAGAAAAGACCCCACAAGGACGAAACCTTGTAGGGTAATCTTTTCCGTTGGGGATACTCATACAGAATATCAGCAACAAAAAATATGTCAAGCAAAAAAAACTGGATTCTCATTCTAATTGCATATTGGTTTGCAGGCTAATTGCATACCCCTTT
>JBBTTH010000047.1:0-8607 GCA_038064295.1 Patescibacteria group bacterium | reverse complement strand
CATCACGGATGACACCGGTTCAATCAAGGCCGTCTGGTTCAATCAACCGTATATCGCCAAAATGATTTCCGAAAATTCTCCCGTTCGGATAGAAGGAAAAATTTCCGAGAGAAAGAAAAATGGCGAACTTTATTTATCCAATCCAAAAATAGAACAGATTGAACATTTACCAACGGCTATTGGCGATTCTCTGTTTGGATCGGATGACAAAACCCACACTCTCTATCCTGTATATCCGGAATCCAGAGGTGTATCTTCCAATTGGCTATATCACGCAATTCAAAAGATATTTAAAAGCGGCATTTTGGAGACGATAACAGACCCCATACCCGCGGAAATTTTGGAAAAATATAATTTACCGAGTATATCAACCGCTCTGGTTTGGATTCACGTCCCGCTAAAAGAAAGCGATGCTCTGGCGGCCAGAAAGAGATTTGCTTTTGAAGAAATCTTTTTTATTCAGCTGGAACGCCAGAGAGAAAAGAAAGAATGGCAGAAAAATCCGGCTTTTGTCATAGAACCCGCGGAAAAAACGATTGCCGATTTTATCTCCCGCTTTCCTTTTTCTTTTACTGGAGCGCAAAACCGGGCAATCGCCGATATTTTGTCGGACTTCAAACGTGGCCACGCCATGGCGCGACTCTTGGAGGGTGATGTCGGTTCTGGCAAGACGGCTGTGGCGGCGACTACCGCTCATGCGGTTATTATGACCAGACCTATGTCCAAAACAAAAATCGGCGCGAGACAAGACTTCGGCTCTCTCCAAGTCTCCTATATGGCACCGACGGAGATTCTCGCCACACAGCATTTTGAATCCTTTATAGAATATTTCCGACACACAGGCATATACATCGGTCTCATCACAGGCTCGGGGTGCAGAAAATTCCCTTCAAAAGTCGCCTCCAGTCAAAAAACCGGCGGTTGGACGGATATTTCCCGCGCGCAACTGCTCCGATGGGTGGCCAACGGCGAAATACCCATACTCATAGGCACACACGCTCTCATACAGAAATCCGTCCAGTTCAAAAATCTGGCTTATGTCATCGTGGATGAACAGCATAGGTTCGGCACGACCCAAAGACAGAAATTGGCCCGCAAGGATTCTTCAGGCCAGCTGATAAACCACCACCTCTTGAGTATGACCGCCACGCCTATCCCCCGCACCCTCGCTCTCACTATATATGGAGACCTTGACCTGACCATGCTCGACGAAATGCCTCACGGCAGAAAGCAAATCATCACCGAAATCGTCACTTCAAAAAGCCGCGACGGTATGTATGAAAAAATTCGCACGCAATTGCAATTAGGTAGACAAGCCTACATTATCTGCCCGCGCATAGATTTGCCTGATCCGACTCGCGAACTCGCTGTATTGGCCAAATCCGTGAAAGAAGAAGCGAAAAAACTGAAGAAAAATATTTTCCCCGAATACGAAATCGGTATTCTCCATTCCAAAATGAAGGACGCGGAAAAAGAAAAGACCATGAACGATTTTAAAGCAGACAAAATCCAAATTCTCTGCGCCACATCTGTCGTGGAAGTCGGCGTCAATGTGCCGAATGCCACAGTCATACTGATAGAAGGCGCGGAGAGATTCGGACTGTCACAACTCCACCAATTGCGCGGACGTGTCCTCCGATCAAATCATCAGGCATATTGCTTTTTATACGCCGAGAGCCGAGGAGATAAAACAATCGCCAGACTGAAAGCTCTGACGACAGCCAAAAACGGATTTGAACTGGCGGAACTGGATCTCGGATTACGCGGCGCGGGCGAATTGTACGGCAGACGTCAATGGGGCATATCCGACGTGGCCATGGAAGCCATCAAAAACCTGAAAATGGTGGAAGCCGCCCGTGCCGAAGCTCTGCGCCTCGTTCTAACCGACGACACTTTTTCAAATTATCCTCTCCTCAAAGCCGAACTGAACAAGCGCCAGAAACAGAGAATACATTTTGAGTAAAAACTCCAAACTATTGACTTAAAAAAATGGCAGGAGTATTATTTAAATAAGAGCTTGCGGTGTAATTGTGGAAACACGAGGATATATCTATCACTTTATTGCGATGGCAGGCCCTCCCAAACACCCCTTACCGGGTGTTTGGTGTTTTATAAACAAAAAATGCTAAAAAAAATGTTTTTCTCCATCGCCTATCTGTCTCACAACAAGTTTTATTTTTGATTTTCCAAAACAAGCTTTAAAACCCCAAAATCGGGCAACTATTTCTCCCTTCCTGATAATTCTATATTCAACATCACTGTGTTTAGCTGAAAGTATAATTTTGCAGTATTTTAAGAGACCTAACCTGCCAATTTGATCAAAATATGAACGTTCATTCTTTCAGCCCTCAAAAATGATTTCAAACGGATACATACCCATACCGCAAGAACCTACGAGAGTGCCGAGAGTGGGACTGCCCAAATCTATATCAGTCGTACCGGATTGGGGTAACATTTTGCTCACACCCATGCTCGGAATACGCACGGACGATGAACAGTCAAACGTACCAGCCGTATTGAAACGTAAAATCGTGGGCAGACCAGCCTTGGCGACGCTCGCTCTCGGCTGATAACCACCCTTGGCGCGAATTTCTATTATTTGTTTTCCGTTTACAACAGAGACATTATTTGCATCGGCACCGAATCCATTTCCATCGTTTATCCAATTATTTGACCCGGCATTTGTCCAACCGCCACCCCTCCCGCTAAAGACAAAAGCCCCTCCTATGAGAATACCGGCGACTATAATTGATATGGCAACTGTCTTCATAATGGAATTGTACTAGAAATTAAATACCGGCGAAATCAGTCCTATGACCACCAGACCGTTTATCAAATTAAACAAGGCGAATAATATCACAATCATGCCGGCAGATTTGAAAAATATTCCTTTCTTGGAACTTCCCCTCATGCCAAAAGAACTGAAACTGACGAGAGCGAGCACGGGTAGAGTGCCGAGAGCAAAGGAAAACATGGTCATGGCACCGCCCAGAAAACTGCCTGTGGAAAGCGTGTAAATCTGCATTGATTGAGTAAAACCGCACGGCAGAAAAAAGGTGGCGATACCGACTAGGAGTGGCGTGAGAGTGTGATTGAATTTTGAAACTCCATGGGCATGTCGCGCGATAAATTTCGGCATATTTGGCGACAGACGTTTTGACCAGTGAAAAATATCCAGGAGATTGATGCCGAGAATGAGCATGACAATGCCGATAACGAAACTCAAAACAAAAGTCGCCGAAGTATTCAGGGTAAAAGCGGAACCGACAGCTCCTATGACACCGCCGAAAAGAAAAAACGACACCAGCCGTCCGGCATGAAAGAGAATTTGCGGCTTGACCTTGTCCCCTTCTCTGGCAAATGTGGCGGACATGGATAAAACGAGCCCGCCTACGACCGCCATGCACGTGGAAAGCGAAGCGATAATACCTATGACAAAAGCCGTGCCGTACGTGACGTTGCCGGCGGAAACCAGATTGACTATACCGAGCTTTTGCAAGAGTACGAACAAGACCGCAAAAACGAGAGCGATCGGCACGGCTATTTTGAAATCAGATTTTAAATCAGACAATTTTTTTGCCGTCTGTTTTTCCGTGGAAACGGTATAACCGTGCGATCCGAGAGATGCGGTGAGCTCTACCGCAATTTGTTCTGGCGTTTTGCCACCGAAATCTCCGGTCATCACGACCGAATGATTTTTTAGACTGGCTTTGACGGAAATTATATTCGGTAAATCTCCGAGCTCGCTTTCAATCATGAGCACGCAACCCTCGCAATGCATACCATGGATGTGGAACGTGTACTCTTTCATAATTTTTTGGATTTGATGCGCAGAGAATTACCGACGACGGAAACGCTGGAAAAAGCCATGGCCAGACCGGCAAAAACCGGATTGAGAAGCCAGCCAAATAGAGGGTAGAACACTCCGGCGGCCAGAGGAATACCCACGACATTATATATGAATGCCCAAAACAAATTCTGTTTTATGCCCCGCATAGTCATTTTGGAGAGTTTGATGGCTTTTACTATTTTTGAAATATCTCCGTGGAGGAGCGTGATACCGGCTGATTCAATAGCTACATCCGTGCCTGTGCCCATGGCTATGCCGACGTCTGCTTGAGCCAGAGCCGGAGCGTCATTCACGCCGTCACCCGCCATTGCCACAACCCTGCCTTGTGATTGCAGTTCTTTTATTTTGGCCAATTTATCCTGAGGCAATACATGAGCCATGACATCATCAATACCGACGAGAGAGGCCATATGTTTCGCCGCTTTTTCGTCATCACCCGTGAGCATAATCACTTTTATGCCGAGCTTGTGCAGATCGGTTATCGCTTGTTTTGATTCTTTTTTTATTTCATCCGCCACCATGACAAAACCGAGTACCCGCTCATTGGTCATGAGAATAACAGGGGTTTTGCCTTCCGCGGTAAATTTTTCTATCTCCCTGAAATTAAAATCCGCGCCTGCGGAGAGATCCATCGCCAATTTGGCGTTGCCGAGAAAATATTTCACACCACCAATCAATCCTTCCAGTCCTTTGCCTTGGATGGCCTGAAAATTTGAGACTTCCTGAATATGTATTTTTTTCTCTTCGGCATAATGAATGATAGCGTGAGCGATAGGATGTTCCGACTTCTTTTCCAGACTGGCAATGATGGATATGAATTGCCCGTCTTCCAGACCGGAAAAATTTTTAATATCCACCAGAGTTGGTTTGCCTCTGGTTATAGTACCCGTCTTGTCAACGACGATTGTGTTCACTTTATGCAATTTTTCAAGTGTGGCCGCATCCTTGATGAGAATGCCCTCTCTCGCGCCTTTGCCGACGCCGACGATGATGGCGGTCGGCGTAGCCAATCCCAGAGCGCAAGGGCAAGCGATGACCAGAATACCCACAAAAGAAACGAGACCGAAAGAGAGAGCTTGCGAGAATCCTAGAGAATTGGTACCTATTAAAAGCCAGGCACCCAGAGTGACAAAAGAAATCCCCAGAACTATGGGCACAAAAACGCCGGAAATTTTATCCGCCAGAGCTTGGATAGGCGCACGACTGCCTTGCGCTTCTTCCACCATTTTTATGATATGGGCAAGCAGGGTTTCTCTGCCTATCTTTGTGGCGCGAAATGTAAAGGAACCGCTCTCGTTTATCGTTCCCGCCACCACATTGTCACCGATTTTCTTTCGGGCCGGCATCGGCTCACCCGTAACCATAGATTCATTCACGTATGAAGAGCCGTCCGTGATTATTCCGTCAACGGGAATTTTTGCTCCCGGTTTTACGATAATCTGATCGCCGTGTTTCACATCATTTACGGAAATTTCCATTTCCTTGCCGTCTCTCACGACTAGAGCGGTTTTGGCCTGGAGATTCAGCAGTTTTTCTATGGCATCGCCGGTTTTTATTTTTGACCGCGCTTCCAGATATTTGCCCAGAGCGATGAATGTGATGACAACGATAGTCACGTCATAATACGTGACGCTGACATCTATGAATGGCCGGAGCGTATCTTCAAAAGCGGTAACGGCAAAGCTGTATAGATAAGCGGCCAGAGTGCCCATGCCTATGAGCGTGTCCATATTTGCCTTGCCGTATCGCAGAAAACGGTAAAAGCCGAGGAGATACGGCTTGCCCACCACGAACAAAACGTAAGTAGCCATAAGAGGCAGGAGATGATGGAAAAATTCCTGCCAAAAGAGAGTCATGTCGGGCACTTTTCCCCATTTGGAGAAGATTTCCCACGTCAGGACGAGAGCGCTGATGATGCAGAGAGGAGTAGCAGAAAAAACTTTTGCGCGCATGTCTCTCACTTCCTCTAACTTTTCTTTTTTTGATTGATTTAAACCCAAATGCGCGGAGTGCTCGTCCGCGCTCATGCCCATTCCTTCCGCTGTTTGTCCTAGCTTCATTGACTCTTCTGTCGCTCTGGGTACGATAATTGAATATCCGAGAGGCTCTATTTTTTTTGATAGTTTGGCAACATCGGTTTTCGTCTCATCAAAAGCGATTTTGGTTGTTTCCGTCCCATAGTTCACCTCGGCAGACTCCACGCCAGTCGTTTTGCAAAGCGTTTTCTCTATGATGCCGGCGCAACTGGCGCAATGCATGCCTTTTATTCTGTATGTTTTGGTTTGCATTATGTGTTTTATTTATATTTTTACTTATCCGTCTGATTATTTGCGCTTTAGTCTGTAAACTTTCAAAATCTCCGCCCGCGCCTTGCTTCCCTTGCCGGCTTTTATCTGATCTATGGCGCAGGTGTTCAAATGATTTTCCATCATGGCGTCCTCTATGCCCGAAAGCGCCCGCTTCACAGCCGAAGTCTGCGTGATGACATCTATGCAATACGCGTCCTTCCCCACCATATCCTGCAATCCTCTCACTTGGCCTTCTATTATTTTTAGACGACGAACAATCTTTTGTTTTGAAAAATTCATAATACAACCATTATGCCCATAGGGGGTATTATGGGTCAAGCTTTGGGTTTATTAAACCGAGGAATTTATCAGTAATTTTACTTATCCTTTGAAACATTCTGCCATAGCCAGACACCAACGAGAATGAGGTCTATGAGAATGACGAGCCATGTGACGAAACCGAATCCTCCGATACCGCCCATCATTGAATTAAAACCGTTCATCATATATTTTTTGCGTTAATTTTTAATACTTATAATTATTATACTCCACATTCACTCCGTTGTTTTGGAACAGCAGGGATATCGGCGGTCTCTCCCGAATCCACGCCGCAACCGCTTCCACCCTGTCTTTCCTGCGGTTGTATGACTTGCCCGGCAATTTTGGCATAGCCGGAGACGCTGGAATAATTAATTCCCAGAATTTCCTGCGCATTTACATTTTTCCACTCAACTCCTTTGTCCTTCATATAGAGAGCAATAGTTGTGTAATTGTCCGGAAACCAGTATGAATTGACGATCAAGGCCGTTTTCCACATATCTTCTTCGCTGACTCCCTGCTCCGCCATGAGCTCAAGCAATCCGAGCATGGCCATGCCGTGATTGCAGTCTGGGAAATGAGTGAAATTGTTGCAACACGGTCTGTATATGCCTCTTGAGATTTTATCCACCAGCGCCTGTTGTTCAGTTGTGAGCGAAATAAAAGCGTGTTTGCTGTAATGATCCATGGGATCGCCTCGAGCGATAGTCCAACCGGCAGTAGAAGCAAAGTTTTGCGCTCCGCCATATCGCGGATCCGTCATTTCTCCGGAATCAAGAATGGAATTATTGTTCGCCAAACCGAGCGCCCAAAACAAGTTCAAGAGATAGCCGGCGTTTTCTTTTGTCATTTTCAGTTTACCGTCATTCTGATACAGGAGAAGTTTTTTGTATTCATCCGTAAAGCCGTTTTTTTCGGCGTACTTTTCGATGTATACAGCTTTTAATTTTTCCACATCAATTGCCCCCGTGCTCGCCAGACGAAGCCCGAGACTTCCCCAACTCACAGGCAAGATGACGCCGTCCTCCGGAATAACCGCCGATTCTTCAGGATAAATCGCGGTTGTTGTATTTTCGGCGGAGGTTATATCCCGAGCGTTTGCCGGATGGCTGTTTTGATTTTTGGAGTCGGCTAATCGGTCGGTCAATCGGTACGGTGGCGGATAGGAAGATCTGTACATTATCGCTCCGGCGAGCATAGCGCCGGCGACAACGATAGCTATCGGGACCGAATAGGAAGTATTTTTTTCTTCCGTATATTTTGTATTTTTTGATTCCATATCTTTATTTGATTGATTTGATTGCATGTTTTTATTTTATTCCGACTTTTACTTTTAGACGAAAGCGAAAGGAAGAGTGGATCGAGAAAATGGAACCTGACGAACGACGGTGAGGAAGCTTAGTAAATTTTCTAGCAAGAAAATTTACGTCCATTTTCGAGAGACACTCTTCCTTTCGCTTTCTTTTTTTAAATGAACAAGACTGATACACCGATAACAACCATGGCGATTCCGGCCCATAAATGGACATCCCGTATCTGCGTTTTCCTCCATTCTTTTACTTTGTCTAGGAGCAGAGGATTAGCGGCAATCCAGAGCATCGCTACAAGCGGAACTATGAGAATGACGTTGTAGAAGAGGAGATAGCCGAAACCGCGGAAGTAAGTGGCCTGGTCGTGCAAGAGACCGATAGTCATGAGGTACGGACCGCCCATGCAGGGAAATTGACAGAGACCGACCAGGAGACCGAGAGCAAAAGCCGCCGGCAGAGATACCACATTGATTAGTTTGCCTATTGCATGATGCGCCACATCCGGCACTTTCAGCCGAAGGGGAAATTTCGGAAATAGAGCGGTGATGAGATTCCATAATCCAAAGAAAATGAGCATACCCGCGCCGAGCTTGCCCATAAAATGCGGTGTGTTGAATATGTGAAGCACCTTTAGGAGCCCTATGCCGATGGTAAAGTAAGCCGCGAATATTCCGGCTATGTAGAGACCGCCGATTTGGAGAATTCGTGAGCGCAATGTCTGCAAACTAAAGAGAAAGGCAATGGTGATGAGCAGAATAGAGAATGAACATGGATGCACGCTATCCATCTCCCTTGCTATATAAATATTATCAAGCCTTACCTCAATGCCGCTTACAACATC
>JBBTTH010000046.1:0-1199 GCA_038064295.1 Patescibacteria group bacterium | reverse complement strand
CTGGAGGAGTTCTATGAGGAGTCTGAGCTGGTCACGGCCGAAATGTTTTCTCCAGCGATAACCATAGGCCACAGTGACGACATCGTTCGGATTTGTAAAGTCGTCCCAGATTTTCGTATATTCGCGCAGGAAATCTCCGGGTTTGCGCGAGCCGGATATAAACCAAATCTGTTCCGCCACCCACATTTTAATCGGCACTTTGCGCAATGTGAGCAGGGGGAAACCGTCTTTTTCTATATCAAAAGAAAAGGTGAGGCCGGGCACAGCGCGGGTGCTGTGACCCGTGCGCTCCGAGAATTCTTCTATTCCTTCCGTCATAATCCGTTTTAAGGCGTTTTGATATACGCAGTCAAAATGAGTCATGTTTGAAATTATAGAGACTCTCGGCTACTATTGCCAGCATGGATATGAGAACGCCTTGGGGCTTGCCATATCTGCCAGCGGGCAGGGAAATTTTTGTCGTGCCGGCAGATGATATTTTTATGACTGAAGCCGTGCGCGTCAGAAATACGAAAAGCACGGACAAAAGACACGCGACAGGGGCAGTAATTGTAAATAGTGGTGTAATAATCGGTAGAGGGGCGAATCAGGCGGGGTTCAGACATCCGAAACTGATAGAGTTTCACCAGCGCGGATGGTGTATCAGAATGTTTTTGAAAGTAAAATCAGGAACAAAATATTGGCTCTGTCCGGGCTGTTCAACTCACAGAGACCACGCCGAGAGCGGCGCCGTCCGCGATGCCGTGATGAAGGCCGGCGCGGAAGCGGTCGCAGGCGCCGACCTCTATCTCTACGGCCATTATTGGTGTTGCAAACCATGCTGGGACAATATGATTCGCGCCGGCATAAAAAATATTTATGTTGTGGAAGGGGCGGACGAACTTTTTGGCAGGAAGAAGTAGCCCCGCAGAAACATTGCTTTGTCATCCACGCATATTCGCCTGTTGGCGAATTGCTCTTCTCGGCCCGTCGGCCTGCGAAGGGGATTCCAAAACAATGTTTCTGCGGGGCTACATGCTAGAATAAATATATGAAAGACAAACAGGTAGAAAAACTGATAAAGGCGGAAGCGGCGCGACAAAAAAAGGTGGTGAATCTAATCGCTTCCGAAAACTATGTTTCACAGGACGTCCTCTATGCTCTGGGTTCGGAGTTGACGAATAAATATGCCGAAGGATATCCGGGCAAGAGGTATTACG
>JBBTTH010000045.1:0-5455 GCA_038064295.1 Patescibacteria group bacterium | reverse complement strand
AAGGAAAGTGTTCTGGAAGAAAAGCAAACTATGCAATTAGAGTGCTAATTCACTACAGTAAGTTGACAAAAGATTTATATGTGATACTCTTGTAAGAGCAAAATTGCTCATTGATTTTCGGTTATTTCAGCTACGCAACATCAAAAAGAAAGGGATTCTTATGAAAACGATTCTTTCGGTTTTGGCTAGTGTTTGTTTGGCACTTCTCTCGGCGGTGGAAGTATTTTCTGCTACCGGTACCGTGAAGGTGAAGTCTGGTTCGGGTATCTCGGTCCAGGCGTTGCTCCTGTCGCGGTATCTGGATACCGACGGCTATATTCTGCACGACAAGTCTGTCTTGCAGAGCGATATCGTCATTCCGGTCCCGTTCGCCAAGGACTTCTACGTATTTATCTGGAATTCTACCGGATTGGACATGAAGAAGAGTCTGGGGCAAGAAGGCGAGTACGGTATCGGCTGGTACAAAGAGGTAGATGGCATGACTATGGATGTCCTCCTCTCTTACGACGACCTGGACGGAATCTTCCAGGGCCCCAAGAACGACCTGTTCAATGTCTACATGAAGCTCGCAAAAAGCCTCGTAATATGACACTTATGGGACACTCAAACCGTTTATGGAGCTGGCCTATTTCAAGGCCGGTCCAAAAAGCGACTTTGAGGGAGGCACACGGATGCGGGACGGGGTGGAATATTCGCATCGGCTGTTCGTTCCCGATATGGTGTACGAACTTTCTCTCATGAGGGACGACGGCACATTCGGTACCAATCCGGCCTGGATAGTCAGGCACGAGGGGTCGCTCAGTTGGCGGGCGGGCGAGTGGAAGATAAAACTTCCGTTAATTCTCGCCTATGTGCCGGTATCTTCTGATTCAGGAAGGTCAAATACGACTGTCTTCGGCGCGAAAATCGCCAGAGACTTCTAAAGGCCTACGGCAGTGCTAGCACCCGCGACAGCGCAAGCGTTTTGGCGTAATTTCAAAACAGCGGGGAGACCCTCCGCTGTTTTTTTGTTTTTTTATCCCCAACCCATAGATAGCGCTTCAGCTTTTCTTTATCTCGGTAATGAGCAAGTTAAACGCAATTTGATAAATTTCCGGAGGATTTAGGTCCGAATAGAAGAACGAATCTTTACTTTTCTCCGCTTTTTTGATAGCATCTCTCCACCGGCATTCCGCCGGTATTTACAGGTAAGTACTTGAAATTAACCCTCTCTGCAGGCGCACGGCTACGAGAAACTGTGCAGGGAGAAATTTCGGGCTTTTTTCATTTATGCAGTTGACAACAAAAACCGCGAACGAAACGACAAAAGAAAAAGTAGCCGAGACGGAGACAAAGACAAGAAAACCAAAAGCCGCACCAACCGAGCCGAAGACAGCTATGGGTAAAATGCTTGCCGAAACCCTAACCCCGCCGAACGCCGGCGATTTGATTGAAGGCAGTGTCATCGCCATAGACAAAAAAGGCCTTTTTATTGACCTGCCCCCGTTCGGCACGGGCATCATATATGGCCGCGAGTATATCCTGGCGCGCGACGTCATAAAGAAAATAAATATCGGGGACAAAATCTCGGCCAAAGTCGTCGACCCTAAAAACGCAGACGGCTATATAGAATTGTCCCTCAAAGAAGCTCGCCAGGCTCTCATCTGGACGGAAGCCGAACAGGCCATAGCGAGCAAAATGATTCTTGAATTGCCCGTAAAGGAAGCCAACAAGGGCGGTCTCATCATAGACTGGCAGGGCATTTCCGGATTTCTTCCCGCTTCGCAATTGAAGCCTGAGCATTATCCCCGCGTGGAAGACGGCGACAAAGACAGCATTCTGGCCGAACTGAAAAAACTGGTGGGTACGAAAATCGCCGTTTCAATCATCGGTGCCTTTCCAAAGGAAGGCAAACTCATATTTTCCGAAAAGAATTCCGTGGAAAAAGACAAGACGGCAACCGTGGCCAAATTCAAAGTCGGCGATGAATTGGAGGGCAAAGTGACGGGTATGGTTGATTTCGGCGTATTCGTAAAAATAGACGAGGGACTGGAAGGCCTCGTGCATATTTCCGAAATTGACTGGGCGCTGGTAGAAGACCCGAAGACGAGATTCAAGGTCGGTGAGAAAGTGCGCGTCAAAGTGATTGAAGTAAAAGACAGCAAAGTGTCGCTCTCCATCAAAGCTCTAAAGACCAATCCCTGGGCCGAAGCCGGCAAGAAATACAAAAAAGACCAGACAGTCAAAGGCGTCATCATAAAATTCAATCGCCACGGCGCTCTGGCCAGCATAGAAGAAGGCGTGGCCGGACTGGTTCATGTATCAGAATTCGGGTCGGACGAAAAACTGCGCCAACATCTGGAGCTCGGCAAAGTCTATCCTTTTAAAATCACCCTGTTTGACGCCACAAATCAGAAAATGACTTTGGCTTTTGCTGGAGAGAAGAAGTAGAAAAAAGACAGAAAAATAAAAGAAGGAAGTGCCCGCGTGGAGACGCCTGAGGCCTGACGAGGCCGAAGCCGAGGAAGTTTTCTAGCAAGAAAACTTCCGTGCTCCACAAGGACACTTCCTTCTTTTGTTTTTCTGATTATTTTCTTACTTATTGAATAGCGTGTTGCATTCGCCCATGGCTTTTTCCGGAGATTCGAGAACGGCCATTTTCAGACAGTCAATGACTTTCTTCATAACTTTTTTTATCTCGTCGGCTTCTTTGTCTTTGAATTCCGCGACAATGAAATTATTCGTAATCGCGTCGTGGTCCGGTTTCTTCAGAACACCCGAAGCCTTTGCCGGCGTAATACCGATTCTCACTCGGAAAAAAGCCTGGGTGCCGACCGCTTTTATGACTGATTCCACGCCTTTGTGTCCGCCCGAACTTTTGTTCCAGGACATTTTTGCCTTGCCCAGCGGGATGTCCAGGTCGTCATGGACGACGATGAGGCCGGGAAAAGCTTTGATTGTCTTGCCCTCCGGATTTTTCATTTTCTTTCCGCCCTTCGCGAACTTCCCCGCCGCGAGCCCGGATTTATTCATAAATGTCTCGGGTAAAACCAAAGTAACTTTGGTTTTACCCGCCTTCCTGTCTGCAACGAGCGCCTGCTTCTTTTTATCAAGCTCAAAAGCACCAAAGTCCATTTTATCCGCAAATTTCATGACAGCTTCGCGGCCCGAATTGTGCCGCGTGCCCGCGTATTCCTCCCCCGGATTTCCCATGCCGATAATTATCATGAAAATATCATCGCACGAGAAAATCTATTGTGTCAATGCCCACATCGGCACTATACTTGGCCCATCAAGCATTTGACATTATGAGCGCCTCGCCAGAAACCGGAACAGAGACTGGAACAAACGCCAAAGCGATAAAAAGCGGCTCTTTCTGGAAAGAAATTGTCTATTACACGCTTCTCGCCCTGATTATCGTCATACCCGTCCGGGTTTGGATCGCCCAGCCTTTCATTGTGAACGGCTCTTCCATGGATTCCACGTTTTTGGACGGAGAATATCTAATCGTTGACGAGCTCTCTCACCGTTTTCGCGAGCCGGAGAGAGGCGAGGTGCTCATATTCAAATACCCCGAGGACCCGAGCAAGTACTTCATAAAACGCCTCATAGGACTACCCGGCGAAACCATAGACATAAAGAGCGACACAGTTACCGTCATAAACAAGGAACATCCTCTGGGGATGGTTCTGGACGAGCCTTATATCCACTCCAGGTCGCTGGGAGATAACCGCGTAACGCTCGGCCCGGACGAATACTTTGTCATGGGAGACAATAGACTCGTTTCGTCGGACTCGCGCGTCTGGGGGCCTCTGCCGAAATCCGATTTGGTCGGCAGGCCTTTTGTGCGGCTTCTGCCCGTAACGAAAATCGGTTTTTTCCCGGGCGGAGTGGCCAGCTCCACGATTGAAACGGGCGCAATCCGCAGGACAATCGGAAAATAATTTTTATCCGCATGACCACGAAATTCAAGGCCAGAAAAACGGGAGCCGCCGGCAGAGTGCCGGACAGGGCGGATGCCGGAGAATCAGCCGCGAGAAAAATAGAGCACCCGAAATACGTCTCTTATGAGAATCTGAATCGCGTCGGAAAGACGGCCCTTTTCTATGGTTTTACCCCCCTGGCTCCGCTTCACATAAACGCCAACGACAGCGCGGACGCCAAAAAAATATCCGAGGGCGAAATCGTCGTTGACCATGACAATCACGAAGAAGGCGCGACCCTGCGTCTGGAGGAAAAAATCGCCATTCTGCGCCTGTACGAGAGGGAGAGGATGTGGACACTGTCACAACCGATACTCTTTTACTACAAGAAACCTTTCATAGGCGACAAGCGGAAACCGAATCCGCGCGAGTCTCATCATGGATTGGAAATCATCGGCGCGGAAAAATCCATAGCGGAAGCCATTCTTGTCCAGGCGGCTTTGGCCGTACTGCGCGACGCCGGAGAAACCGGTTTGCATGTGGAAATAAACTCCATAGGCGACAAGGAGTCGCTCGCCTGCTTCACCCGCGAAATCACGGCCTATTACAGAAAACATATAGACGACCTGCCGGCCAAATGTCGCGAGACAATGAAGCACGACGTCTTCAGCCTGCTCGGCTGCGACCACGAAACCTGCAGGAAACTGGCAGATGATTGTCCGAGAGCCATTAATTTTTTGTCGGAAGGGTCGCGCCAGCGTTTCAAGGAAGTTCTGGAATATCTGGAAATGCTGGAAATTCCATACAACATAAACAACACTCTGGTCGCCAATCGGGATTATTGCAGCGAGACTATTTTCGAAATCCGCCGAGAAAATCCTGCCGCCCATCCTCTGGCCATAGGCATCAGATACGATACGCTCGCCCGCCGTCTGGGACACAAGAGAGATTTGCCGGCCATAGGCGTCTCTCTCTGTCTGGAAAAGACGGGACGGAAAAACGAGACCCTGAAAATGTCCGCCATAACCAAAATTCTGAATCCGCAAATTTGCTTCATGCAGTTGGGCTTTGAAGCGAAATTGAAGAGTTTGCGCGTCATAGAGACTTTTCGGGTAGCCGGTATTCCCGTCATCCAGTCGCTGGCCAAGGACAAAATGGCCGGCCAGGTCGGTATGGCCGAAAAAAACCACACGCCTGTCGTCGTCATCATGGGCAAAAAAGAGGCTATGGAGGATTCCGTCATCATCCGCGACAGCGCCACGCGGTCCCAGGAAACTGTGCCTGTCACTGATATCGCTGTTCATCTGAAAAAGTATAAAATCTAGACCGGCAAGGCCGACAAGAATTGCTTGGGGAACATATTGAGCTTTTTGGAGACGTGTGATAGGCTGTCGGTCTATGGCGACAAATGTGGAAGTAGCGAGAAGCGGCACGGAAAATCCACTGGGCCTCTTGCGCCGGTTTACAAAGCGCGTCCAAGGGTCGGGTATTTTACCCCGCGTCCGCGGCATTCGCTACTATGAGCGCATCCTCTCCCACTACAAGACAAAGAT
>JBBTTH010000044.1:0-5768 GCA_038064295.1 Patescibacteria group bacterium | reverse complement strand
GACGAAGTATTTCAAATCATACGGCTTTGGCGAGGAAACCGGCATTGACCTGCCGGGCGAGACGCACGGTCTCATAAAAAATCTGGACTCCCCGCGCGACATAGAGCACGCCACGGCCGCTTTCGGCCAGGGCATAGCCATGACGCCGATTGAAACAGTGCGCGCTCTCTCCGCACTGGGAAACGGGGGAACACTGCCAAATCCGCATATCGTAAAACGCATTGATTATGTAACGGGTATTTCAAAAACGCTTTCCTATGAAAATACAAAGAGGGTTTTTTCGCCTGAAACTTCCGAGGCGATTACGCGCATGCTCGTGAAAGTGGTGGACAAGGCTCTGCTCAACGGCACCGTGAGGCAAGAGCGCTATTCCATAGCGGCCAAGACGGGTACAGCCCAGATGGCTCTGGAGGACGGCAGGGGGTATTATGAAGACAGGTATCTCCACTCTTTCTTCGGCTACTTTCCGGCTTATGACCCACGATTCATCATCTTCTTGTACACTGTATACCCGAAGGGAGCGCAGTATGCCTCCCATACTCTGACCATGCCTTTCATTGACCTTGTAAAGTTCCTCATTACTTATTACGATATACCTCCCGACAGATGAGAGCGGCAGGCACGAGACGGGGTGAAGTTTTCGTTCATTCGGGACGGTAACCGCTCCGGGGTCGCAACCATCCCTCATGAGCGAAAACTTCACCCCGCCTCGCACCTGCTACTCACCATCAAACAGATGAAGACTCTCCTAAAAAAAATCACCGTTTCTATTCTCACGTGGGAAGCAAAGAGGACTCTCGAGCGCTACAAGCCGAAGATTATCGCCGTCACGGGTTCTGTGGGCAAAACCGGCACAAAAGACGCCATATATGCCGTCGTTTCAAACTCTTTTGATACACGCAGAAGCGAGAAGAGCATGAACAGCGATATCGGTCTGCCTCTGGCCATCCTCGGACTGGAAAACGCCTGGTCAAGCGCGCCGGGCTGGCTGTGGAACATGTGGCGGGGTGTCTGCGTAGCTTTCGGTAATAGGGCTTTTCCAGACTGGCTTCTGCTCGAAGTGGGCACCGACCACCCGGGGGACATTGAAAAAATAAGCGGGTGGCTTCGTCCCGATATAGTCGTTTTGACGTGCATGTCGGAAGTGCCCGTCCATGTGGAATTCTTCAAAGATGCCGAGGAAGTCCTGCGGGAAAAAATGTTTCTGGCGCGAGCTTTGAAACCGGGCGGTACTCTCGTCATAAACGCGGACGACCGTCTTTTTATAAACGCGGCCGGGGACCTGCCCGTAAAAAAACTGTTTTACGGCAGGGAAAAAAAGGCCGATGTGAAAATAATTGAGACCGGTATCTTGTACAGCCAGACACCGCCTGATTCACCGCTCGGCCAATACACCGTCATGGAAATAAAAGGTCAGAAGCAAAAAATAAAAATAGAGGGAGTAATCGGCGGCCATATCATGTACTCCGTAGCCGCCGCCTGTGCCGTCGCTTCTATTTTAAATATCGCCGACGACCTGCCGAATGTTTTCAAACACATTGACCTGCCGAGAGGCCGGATGAGACTATTTGCCGGCATTTCAAAGAGCGTCATCATAGACGACACATACAACTCTTCTCCCATAGCCTCCGAAGAGGCTCTGAAAACTCTGCAGACTCTCTCGGCCAAAGGCAAAAAAATAGCGGTGCTCGGAGACATGAAAGAGCTGGGAAAACATTCGGAGAAAGCGCACAGAGATATCGGCAGACTGGCGGGAGAATTCGTCCACATATTGGTGACGATGGGGAATATGGCACAAGATTTCGCGCAAGGGGCTAGAGAGGCGGGACTTTCCGCAGAGCGCATATTTTCATACGATACATCCGAAGAAGCGGTGCAAAAATTACCAGACATGGTCCGCGCAGACGATATAATTCTCATAAAAGGCTCGCAGGCCACGAGGATGGAGAGAGTGGTGAAAGCTTTGTTGAAAGATCCGTCAAAAGCCACTAATTTACTCGTGAGACAGGAGGAGGAATGGAAGTGTAGATAAATTTTGTGACCCTACGGGGAATCGAACCCCGATTTAGAGCTTGAAAAGCTCCTGTCCTGACCATTAGACGATAGGGCCTTGTTTATCTTTTTATCTTGAAAGCTTCTAGAGAATACTCAATTTTTCGGCTTTTATCAAGAAAAAACACCCCCGACCCGCAGGGAGCGTTTTTTGAATGTCCGGAATTTTTGATTTTTATCCGAACATTCTTTTCCTGTGAGGAGGAATCTCGATTACTCGAACATTCTCCTCTATCCTGGCGAGAGCGTCTGCTGACGCGCTGGCCGATGTGAAGAACAATTTCTGGGGTAGGGGCGGAAGTTCATATTCCGTCCGGGCTGGTGAAATCTCTCCCAAGAATTCGGGTCTTTCTTGGAGGAGGGCGTTGGTCGCCTTCAACACTTCTCTGTATTTTTGCCAGCAGTCATTCTGCGTGACAACCATAAAGGAAGCATTGGCGGCCGAAGTTTCCTGCTCGTGCATGAGGCGAATGACTTCGCTCACGAGCCACGCAAGTTCAAGGACTGTTTTCATCCGCCTATGATTATACACCCAAACACTTTTTCTGTCAAGAGCTAGAATTCAAGTGGCAATTATGAAATCTATACTTCTCTCCGCCAATTTTTTCTCGGCCGGCGGCGCGGCTTGTCTCTCTCGGCAAATTTGGCCTGCCGGTCGACATCACCCATAAAATCAAATACCCCCGTCCGGGCCGTCGGCCGACCGCCTCCGAGAAAATCTCGCTCTATTTTGCGGAATTGCTCGTTAGCCACAGCTGTCTGCTCTTTGATTTGCCGTGCGGTCATGAGAATCGGGGATGGATTTGCCGGCTCCATGATTATCGGATTGAGTTTGAGGTCGCATTCCCTCATTTCCCTCATCACTTCT
Organism: Patescibacteria group bacterium; assembly: GCA_038064295.1. Taxonomy (GTDB): domain Bacteria; phylum Patescibacteriota; class Minisyncoccia; order Phycocordibacterales; family UBA6065; genus UBA6065. The sequence goes on along the minus strand of JBBTTH010000044.1, from coordinate 2,848 downwards.
CCCAGTATCCAGTATTCCCCCCGACGATTGATTCCGACCATCCAGGCGTTGTGCCCGGACACCTTGCCGATGTCGCTGAAAATCGTGGCGTGACTCTTGTCGTAGGTGGCCGCTGTCCGTTCCAGGAATTCGTGAGTCAGGACTCTCTCGCGAGCCTCGTCCCAGCGAATGGTTTGAGAATACACGGTACGGGCGATATCCACTTCCTGGGAAATCTTGCGCACCGTGTCATAAAGCAGTTTGAGATAACGCGGCTGTCTCTCTTCAAGCAGCTTTTCAAATTCTCTCCATGCCCGCCATGACGATGCCATTCCTGCTTTCTTTTTCTGGAACTGTCTCTCTGACCGGCGCCTGTCCATGGTTCCGATGATGGCTTTTACGATACTCATTTGTCAGCCCTCCTTTTTTGGGTTTTTTCTTTGTGCTTCTGCTTATTTTGTACACCAACTATGAGATTTTATCAAGTACTACGCAAAGAGACTGTCCACCACCTGTTTTATGTCGCTACCTCCGGCCCGGCCTTTCAATTCTTTTGAAATCGCGCCTATCAGTTTGCCGGCATCGGCTTTATCGGCGATTTTGAGCTCCGCTTTTTTGGCGATGGCTATTTTTTTGATTTCAGCCGTGGGCATTGTAGCAGGCAGATAGGCTTCCAAGATTTTTAATTCTTTTGATTCGCTTGCCGCCAATTCCGGCCGGCCACCGCGGGTAAATTGGTCTATGGAATCTTTCCTCTGTTTTACAAGCCTCTTTATGATTGCTAAAACTTCTTCATCCGTGCTTTCGTTTGTCGCGGATTTTTTGGCTATGAGCTCTCTCTGCATTTCCGCCTGAATACCGCGCAAAACGAGAGTGCGCCTTTCGTCTTTTGCCAGCATGGCTTCTTTTATATGATTTTTGATTGTTTGATGCAGGGTCATAGGCAAAGTATACTACAGCTATGTCTCTGACGCTCCTAATCATATTTGCAGTCATAATTTTAGCCCTGAATGCCGGTATTCTTTTTTTTATGCTCAAAAAGAAACCTGAAGTGGAGAAAAACGATAATGAGTCAATGAAACTTCTCCTAAACCAGATGAATGAATTAAATCGTACGGTGGATAAAAAAATAGGAGAAACCAATCGCACGGTCGGGGATTCCATGCGCAATCAATTTTCCGAATCTCAAAAGCTGGTGGACAAGTTTTTGAGAGAGCTCGGCACGATGACGGAAAAAGTTACGAGAGTGGAGGAGACGGGCAAGCAAATGGTGAATTTTGCCGACCAGTTGCAGAACCTCGGAGATATATTGAAAAATCCGAAACAGCGCGGTGTTCTCGGTGAATATTATTTGGAAACGCTCTTAAAAAATGTCTTGCCTCCTGGCAGTTATGAGATGCAATATGCTTTCAAAGACGGAGAGATTGTTGACGCCATTGTGCGGGTAAAAGACAAAATTATACCCATAGATTCAAAATTTTCTCTGGAAAATTATAACCGTCTCGCCGAAGAGAAAAATGAAGCGGAAAAAATCAGACTGGAAAAATTATTTGTGGGCGATCTCAAACTGCGTATTCAAGAAACCTCGAAATACATCAGACCGAGCGAAGGCACCATGGATTTCGCTTTTATGTTTATTCCACACGAAGCCATTTATTATGACTTGCTCGTAAACAAAATCGGCGCTATTACGGAAGACACGGACAATTTGATTCAGAGAGCGGCAAATAAATTTAAAGTGATTATCGTTTCGCCGACGTCCTTCTTGGCGTATTTACAGACAGTGCTCCAAGGATTGAAAGCCATGCAAATAGAAGAAACGGCCAAAGACATAGTTCAGAGAGTAGGAGAGCTCGGCAAACATTTGAAAGCCTACGAGGACTATCATAATAAATTGGGTAACAATTTGGCGACTGTGGTAAATCAATATGTTTTTTCTTCAAAAGAACTAAAAAAGGTGGACAAAGATGTATTGCGTATTACCGGCACGGCGGCAGGATTGGATCCAGTGCTCGTGGAAAAGCCTGAATTGGGGGAATAGATGCTGAAATAAAGTAAGAAATTTATAAAAGCGACAGAACATAAGGTAGCTATTACATCAATCTTATAAAAAGTAAAAAAGCCGAATGTGCTGGGCGAGAACCTCCGCAGGCGAGGATTTGTCAACGGTCTGTCCTTGACAAATCCGACCCGAGGACTGTTCGAGAACGGCACATTCGGCTTTTTTTATTTTCGTCATATCGGCTATCCGAGATAGCCGAGATAACCTCAATCTTTCAGGCTTTTTACTAAAAGTTTTCGCTTTAAAGTCTTGCGAGGTTTTGCTTTTGTCGGCATTGTCCCGGCTTCTATATCGTGTAAAAGTTTTTCTATGGTCCGCCACTTTTTCTATTCATGAGACCTGTATTTCTTGCTTTCCTATATTCTCCATGTAATACTGTTCAAACTATGGTTATAAATAAACCAAAAAAAGAAGCAGTAGTGCTTAGAACAGGCGCTTTCGCCGTTATAATGACCGGAGGCAAGCAATATAAGGTACAGGTGGGAAATATCATAAAAATAGAGAAAATCGCAGGAGAGCACTCTGTCGGCGACAAGGTGGCATTTGATAAAGTGCTCATGCTGGACAATGCCGGCCAGACCGTCGTGGGAGCTCCGTTTGTAAGCGGTTCAAAAGTAGGGGCCGAAATAAAGGAAATTGGCCGGGACCCGAAAATAAACGTCGTCCACTACAAACCAAAGAGCAAATATTTCAAGAAACAGGGCCATCGCCAGCCATATTTCAAGGTAGTTATTACATCAATCTTATAAAAACTTATAAAAAGTAAAAAAGCCGAATGTGCTGGGCGAGAACCTCCGCAGGCGAGGA
>JBBTTH010000043.1:0-1639 GCA_038064295.1 Patescibacteria group bacterium | reverse complement strand
AGGTTTCCTTTCATATAGAGCCTCATTCTACCCCACTCGAGCTCCCACTTCCACCTTGGCAAAATCCCCAATTGCTATCATATTAATAATCCCATTTTTTGTTTAACTTCCGTCACGGTTTCTGTGGCCGCTTTTCTGGCTCTTTCGGCTCCTTTTCTAATTACTTCATCCACATACTCATCTGTTAATTTATTGCGCTTGTCTTGCATTGGTTTCAGTTCTTCATAAATTGCCATTGCCAATTCTTCTTTCAATTCCGAGTATCTTAATTTTCCCAGCTCATATAAAGATGTGTAATATTCCAATCTTTGCGGTTTAAACAATTCCAAAAATTTGAATAAATTAGCCACCGGCCCGGTTTTCGGTAATTTTCCTGGCCCCCCGGCATCAGTTGGCGCTTTGGCCAACTTGGCCCGAATTTCACCTAGTCCGTCAGTCAATAAAATATAACTTCCTTCCACAGACTTACTCATTTTCCCTTCTCCGGAAAGCGAGGGTACATATTCGCCTTTAGTGGCAAACCGCTTTGGCTCGGGAAAATCCGTCCCAAAATCAGCGTTCATCCGTCGAGCAATTTCCCGGGCCGCCTCCAAATGCGGTTCCTGGTCAATTCCCACCGGTACTAGCCCCGCCTTATACGCCAAAATATCAGCGGCCATCAGGACCGGATAATTAACCAAGGCCATGGTCACATGATCCGGAAACTGTTTTACTTTTTCTTTATAAGTGGGCAGGTGCGTCATTTTGGCCAGCGTCGTGACTGTGGAAAAATAATAAGCCAACTCTAAATGTTCCGGCACTTGTGATTGCACAAACAACACGCTTTTCTCTGGATCTAATCCCGCCGCCAAATAATCTTTAATCACACTCCTAGTTTCTTCAGCAAATTTTTCTTTGTCATACGGAGTCGTCAGAGCGTGCAAATCCGCCACCATGTAAAAGGTTTCGTACTTGGGATCGCTCTGCAAAGCCAGCATCCCCTTGACCGCACCCAAATAGTTTCCTATGTGTAATCTCCCACTGGACCTAATCCCTGATAATATCCTGGTTTTACTCATGCCCCTATTTTAACCTATTTTCGTACTTCAAATCTCCTCTCTCTTTATATACTTCCACTTTAGCTAAATTAGCCTTTATCATTTCCTCCTGTACTAATTTCCCCATTTTACACCCTTCAGGATTCTCTGTCAGTCCCGGTCTGGAGCGATTAAACGATAACCGCATGTATTCGCTTGGCAAAAACTTCGGAGTTGATTCGCAATTTATCCACACCCAGGCCAGAACCCGGCCATACTTATCATCTTGATATCGATCATATTCCAGCCACACCCGCCGGCCATTTACTAAATCACTTAATCTCTTAGTCGCTTCGTCTGCCTTTTCCTCTCCCCGTCCGAGAGCATTTATACCAATCGTTCTCACCCTCACTCCGTTTTGTAGCTCAAACGTATCTCCATCCGTAATCACTCTTACCACTCCACTGTCCGGAAACGCCTGTTTATTCCTATTAATATCCGGCCCCAACTTCTGCCAGTTGGCAATACCCAGCACCGTAACCGCAATAATTATTCCCGGGATGGCCACCTCCTTCACCCCAATCTTTCTTAGCCAGTCAGCCGTTATCCTCTTTTTCTTCACT
>JBBTTH010000042.1:0-11022 GCA_038064295.1 Patescibacteria group bacterium | reverse complement strand
TTCCAAACACACTATATGAAATGCAAGACTTTCCGGAGAGTAAGCTTCGGCTTTTTTCATGGTTTGTAAAGAGGACAAAGCTTTTTGTTGTCAGCAATGGATGGAAGGCAAAAAGAATGAAAGATGTGTTCGGAGCAGGTGAAGAAAAAGTGTTTCTCGAGTACAACGCTGTGGATATTTCGAAGTTCGACATTGTGACGGAAAAGAATGATGCAAGAAAAAAACTCGGTCTGCCTATAGATAAAAAATTAGTGGTTTACACAGGTCATTTATATAAATGGAAGGGTGTCGATACACTGGCTTCTGCCGCGTCTCTTTTGCCGCTCGATTATCTTGTAGTATTTGTTGGAGGCACAAATGAGGATGTGGATCGATTTAAAAATCTTTATGCAAGTGATAACAGGATAAACATAGTTGGACTTAAGCCGTATATCGAAATACCTCTTTGGCAAAAAGCGGCAGACGCGCTTGTTTTGCCTAATACAGCCAGAGAAAAAATATCCCTCTATTACACATCGCCTATGAAGCTATTTGAATACATGACAAGCGATCGGCCAATAGTTGCATCAAACATATTGTCTATAGTAGAGATTCTTAACGACAAAAACTCTTTTCTTGTAAAGCCAGATGATCCAGAAGATCTTATGCGGGGAATCAAAGCCGCCTGCGAGAATAAAGATTTGGCAAGATCGCGAGCGACTTACGCTCATCAATCCGCAAAAAAACACTCATGGAATAGACGCGCTAAACGGATATTAAGATTTGCTGGTTTAAATTAAGCCGGCCATCTCCTTCGCTAAAGTGACAGAATTTATGATTTTACCGCCAAGCACTGACCAACACCCAAATCCATAGTCTGCAATATCGGAAGGGCGAGCGTCGTCGTGTTCCCTATAAGCATTGACTCCTCGTAGAACATAATGTGATTCCATATATTTTGCCTTTTTGATGACAGGTAGCCATTCAGCACTGCGTTCGATTATTTTCTTCGCCCTCGATCTTTTTTTAAGGAAAATATCCTTCGGTACCAAACCGTTTCTTGGAACGAACCTTCTTAACATTGACTCCTTGATGTGCACAAGAGTAAATATGTTTTTTTTGCCTGTAGGAACCATGTTAGTGAAAGGCCCGTCCATTATCGCGAATGACATCTTAGGCAAATTTAATTTCATCCAAAGCGTCTCTACAAAGTCCAAGCGTATAGGCTTTATATGAAATCCAAACCATCTGCAGAATTCATTGTGGCGCGCGTAAGTTACGTTTATTACATAGTCAAACTCTTCTTTCCTTTTTCCTTTCTTATCTTTGATGACGAGGATCTTTTTGCCATTTTCAATGATGTATCCGTCGATAACTTCCGATTCTAGTTTAAGTTTTACTTTTCTCTTCCCAAGCAGGTTTCTGATAGTTTGTTTAAGTGTCTTAAAATCATATATCGGTTCGAATGTCTTTAAACATGTGCTTGTTTTATTCCTATCGAGATAGGTCTCATCCGGGTATTCTATAGTGTACGGTAGCTTGTTTCTGTCGCAGAAGTCGGTGTATTCTTTTGCTGACACTTTTGATCCCTTTTTTGCAATAGCATAATATGTAGGAAATTCTCTTATAACCGAATTCCCATAGATTTTCTCGAAATCCTTAATCGATCTCTGTATATCATCAACCGTGCTCTGACTTCTAGGATAGTGATAGCCCCAATGGTGTCTATATTGGTTTATAAAGGATGCTTCCGAAAGAATATCTTTATTTTTTTCAAAGAGAGTGATTTCATGGCTTTTTGCGAGCTCTATAGCACAATTAGTGCCAAACACACCAGCTCCTATTATTGCAATTTTTACCCTTTTTATATTTTTCAGACTTTCTTTTGTTGCTATGTTGATAATGGCGTGACCAATGTTCGCATTAGGGTAGGTAACTTTTTTTTTCTTTATTACATCAAGAAACGTTCCTATTTCAGCCTCAAGTGGCGTTTTTTGAATTTTAGATTTGATCATTTTTATCACTCTACCATTTTTGTAGATTACGATTGTATTTTGTGCAAGATCGCAAACAATGATTTGGCTTTTAAATATCAGGCGTAAATTCCGAGTCCTTTCTTTACCAGTCCAACCAATTTTAAACACAGCATTGATATCACCTTTGTATTTTAAACTTACAGTTTTGGTTCTATCTTTTTCTTGGACAAATTTTGCGATGACGGGTTTCCTGAAAAGAAAATCGGCTATATCAAAGAGATGAAGAAATTCAAGTTCTATATCTCTGCCATTGTCGGTGTCTGCCGGATTAGTGAATGTACCCTCCATAGATGACGGCTTTTCTCCGGTTTTTTTCAGGATTTTTTGGAGTTCATCAATAATCGGATGGAATCGATATATATGCCCAACCATAAGCACGTTTCCAGAAGTTAGTGTTAATTTTTTAGTCGTCCTCGCTTCTTCCAGTGTGATTGTCATAGGTTTTTCCACGAGCACATTGGTCAGTGGTAGACATTGTTTAATTAAGTCGAAATGAGTTTCTGGTGGTGTCACGATATCCACTCCATCTATGCTTTGAAGGAATTCTTTTGATATTGAAGCTGGTGTGTATACAGGAAATCCTCTATTTTCTAGAGATTTTGCCGACCTTTCCGTTTTGACCACAACGCCGGCTAATTCGATAGATTTTTTTTTATCAAATTCGAGCAATACACTGAGGTGCTTTTCGCCGAAACGTCCAGCCCCCATGAGAAGTATTCTAGGTTTTTTGAATGACATGACAGATGCCTACTCTAACAATCTTTCGTTTGAATTTCAAGAATTTGTATAGGGCCACCCACTTTTGCACTCTTTTGGTAATTGGTTGGCTTGTAATGACAGGATGAATTGTACAGGAGAGAGAAGTAAAGGTTGAAGAAAAAATATGAAATTATCCATAATCGTACTGGTTTAATACACTCCCGATTGTTTCGGAGATGTATTTTTCCATGTTATATGCCGGAGTGACGATGGAGAACTTCATATAGGTACCGTATAATAGAGCTTATAATAAATAGAAAAAAAGAAAAGCTGTGAAAACCTATAAACCAACTATCGGTCTGGAAATACACGCAGAGTTAAAAACACAGACGAAAATGTTTTGTGACTCTCCGAATGACCCTTTCAATTCAAAACCGAATGCCAACATCTGTCCCATATGTGTGGGCCATCCCGGCACTCTGCCGGTCATAAACAAAAAAGCGATTCTGCACGTATTGCGCGTCGGTGTCTCGCTCGGCAGTGAGATTGCGGATCAGAGTGAATTTGACCGCAAAAATTATTTTTATCCCGACATTCCAAAGGGTTATCAGATATCTCAGTACAAATATCCTCTGGTTAGAGGTGGCGAGCTCGCCGGTGTGAAAATTACGCGCGTGCATCTGGAAGAAGACACTGCTTCATCTAGTCACGACGATGGCGATTATTCTCTCATTGATTTCAACCGCGCCGGAGTACCGCTCATGGAATTGGTTACCGAACCTGTAATTCATTCTGCGGAACAAGCGGGAAATTTCGGACGTGAGCTCCAACTCTTGCTCAGGACTCTCGGCGTATCGGAGGCCAATATGGAAAAAGGCGAGATGCGTGTTGAGGCTAATATTTCAGTTGCGTCTCCTGCGGATACCTCCGTAAAAAAATTTGGCACAAAAGTTGAAGTTAAAAATCTGAACTCGTTTAAAGCGATGGAGAAAGCCATAGCATATGAGATTGAGCGTCATATTGCGGCTCTCGAAGCGGGAGAGACCGTCGTCCAAGAAACCCGTGGCTGGGATGACGCCCACGGCCGGACCGTGAGCCAGAGAAAGAAAGAAGATTCTCATGATTATCGCTATTTTCCCGACCCGGACCTGCCAAAACTGAAAATTTCCGAAATCCCTGAATTTTCAAAGGAAAATCTCCGCAAAACCATGCCTGAATTGCCGTGGGAAAGGAGAGAAAGGTATAAAAAACTTGGTTTAAAGCCTCAAGAAATACATATATACGTGTCCATAGCGGCAGTCGGGGCTTTTTTTGAGGCGGTTTACGGGATTTTTGGGAGTAAAAAAGATTCTATACTTCTCGCATCCAATTATATTTCAACAGATATCCTGGGCCTCATAAAACAGAAGCACGGAGAGGGCAGGGAAAGTGAAATTTCTAAACTTCCCTTCGGTCCGAAGGAGTTCGTGAGGCTCATTTCTCTCATAGAGAGCAAAAAAATTTCTTCGCGGGGCGCCAAAGACATACTGACAGTCATGTTTGAGTCCGGCGGAGACCCGGAGAAAATTGCCGGTGAAAAGAACCTCGTTCAAGAGAGCGACCACGGCGCGGTGAGAAAAATCGCGGAAGAAGTCATACGAGAAAATCAAAAAATCGCGGAAGAGTATAAGAGAGGCAAACAAGCGTCTCTCCAGTTTCTGGTCGGCCAGGGTATGAAAAAATCGGGCGGTTCGGCCAATCCGGAAATTTTGAAAACTACCCTGGTCTCTCTGCTCTCTGCGTAAAAAATACCGTGAAAAAAAGTTTTTTATTTATTTTTATTTTTGCCGTCTTCGCCTTGTCAGGCATTTCTGTCCGTCAGGCGAGTTTAAGGCCGAGTGATGAATTTGGGAGGACGGTTTCGGACGACCGATACGGCCGCGCCGAAATAAAAATAGGCGATAAAACATTTGATGCTTATGTTTCCGATACGGAAATACTTCGTGAGAGAGGCCTGTCCGGCTTTGCGGGATTGGACGAAAACGAGGCGATGCTATTTGTTTTTCCGGAATCCGGTTTATACGGCTTTTGGATGAAAGACATGCTTTTTTCCATAGACATTCTCTGGCTTGATGATTCATACAGAGTGGTTTCTTTTGAAAAAAACATTTCTCAGGACACTTTTCCCAAATCTTTTTATCCAAAAAACCTGTCGCGGTACGTCGTTGAATTCAAATCCGGCGTACTGGACGAGACTATCATAACAGAAGGCGACAGGGCTTCCATTCTCTCCGCCACTCGTGGGAAATAAAAATTTCGGCGGTTTTTCGGTGGGAAATTTTCCATTTTTTTGCCGTTTTTTCCACAGCTCGGTAAATCTCGCTTTGTTTTTGCGGAAAACTAGTAAATAATTTTTGAAACTAGTGCCAATCGGGAGATGTTTTAGGGCATATCTCTAATTCATGTTTTTTTCTTTCTTTACAAAAAATCCCGTCTGTTCTCTAACAGAAAATATCTGACAACCGGTATTTTTTTCGCGCTGTCGCTCGTGTAAAATGAACAGGTTCGGCAGATTGTCATCACTTGGCGGTCATTTCAATCATTCAAAGAATGAATATCTTCATCACTCATCGAGACGGCGAGAGAGAACTCTTTAACGCCGACAAGATAAACCGGTCCATAGAACGCGCTTGCACTGGTCTCGTCGACCCCATATCCACCGTAACCCAGATTGCCACAGATACCAGGCTCACTCTCTATGACGGCATGACGACGGAGGAGTTGGACCGGGCCACCATCAACGCCGCCATCCAGAACATCAAAGACGACACGGATTTTGACAAAGTAGCGACCAGACTTCTCCTCAAAACCGTATATAAAAAAGTTTTTGGCGACTATGATACGGAAAATTCGGCCGACCTCAGAGCGAAGCACAGAGACGGTTTCATAAAATACATAAAATCCGGCGTGGCGGAAAACCGTCTCCATCCGGACATGATGGCCAAATATGATTTGAAAAAGCTGGCCGACGTTTTGGACATTTCCCGCGACGATATTTTTCTCTATTCCGGACTGGACGGACTCTTGAACCGTTACGCTCTGCGCAACATGAGACAGGAACCGACCGAAACTCCGCAATATCTGTTTATGCGTGTCGCCATGGGACTCTCTTACAACGAAACCGACCCGACCGAATGGGCCGTAAAATTCTATGAAAAAATGTCCAAGCATGAATTCATTGCCGGTGGTTCGACCAATCTCGGCGCCGGCACTCTGCGTTCGTCTCTGTCCAACTGCTTTCTCCTGGAGATTCACGACGATATGGGACACATAGCGAAATCCGTTTCCGACGTCATGCTCTTGTCCAAGGATTCCGGCGGACTCGGCGCTTCCGTCACCAAACTGCGCGCCTCCGGGTCGCCGCTCAAGTCCAATTTCGGCGGAGTGTCCACCGGTCCCACCACCTTCGCCAAAATTATCGATACCGCCATCCGCGCTATCCAGAGGGGGGGCAAGAAAAAAGGCGCTCTCTGTTTTTATATGGAGAACTGGCATCTGGATTTTCCCGAGTTCATGGATTGGAAGCATAATGCCGGCGACGATTACATGAGAATGCGCACGGCCAATACGGCGGCATACCTGTCGGATGAATTTATGAAGCGTGTCATTGGTGGTCAAGACTGGTATATGTTTGACCCGGCCGAAACCGCAGATTTGAACGAACTCTACGGCGCCAAATTTTCCGAAAAATACAAAGAATACATAGCCAAAGCGGAGAGAGGTGAGCTCCGCGCTTATAAAAAGGTGCCGGCCAGCGAACAATGGCGCCAAATTCTCACCGCCCTACAGTCTACTTCTCATCCATGGATTACTTGGAAAGACCCGATCAATTTGCGCGCTCTCAACAACAATACAGGCACCATTCATATGTCCAATCTGTGCACCGAAATCTGTCTGCCTCAGGACAAGGACAATGTCGCCGTCTGCAATCTCATTTCCATAAATTTAGCCACTCACGTCGTGAACAAAGAGGTGAATTGGTCAAAATTGGAAGAGTCCGTCCGTTACGCCATACGTCAGTTGGACAATCTCATTGACATAAACAAGCTGGCCATTCCGGAAGCGCGGAAATCCGACAAAGAGAACCGTGCCGTGGGTCTCGGCGTCATGGGTTTGGCCGATGTTTTTGAAAAGCTCGGACTGCCGTACGACAGCGAGCATGCCTGGGATTTTTCCGACAGGATATTTGAATTTATTTCGTACATGGCCATAGACGAATCGGCGAATCTGGCAAGTGTCCGCGGGTCTTATAAAAATTTTGCCGGCTCCGGCTGGTCTTTGGGTCGGGTACCTATAGATACCATAAAAACATTGGAAGAAGACCGCGGTCGACAAATTTCCGTGTCAAAAGAATCAAAACACAAAGGTCTCAATTGGGAACTGCTCCGTGGCAAAGTAAAAAAAGGCATGAGAAACGCCACACTCATGGCCGTCGCTCCGAACGCCAATATCGGATTGGTTGCCGGCACCACTCCCGGCATGGACCCGCGCTTTGCCCAAGTGTTTTCCAGGAACAAAATCTCCGGCAAATACATGGATATAAACCATAATCTCGTGAGAGATTTGAAGAATATGAATCTATGGGAAAAAGTCCGCGGAGAGATCATAGAAAGTCAGGGAGACATAGCCCGTATAAATCTCATTCCGCAACACATAAAAGACGTCTACAAAACTTCTTTTACCACATCCCCATACGCATTCATAGAAGTGGCGGCCAGAGCTCAAAAATGGATTGACCAGGCCATTTCCCGCAACATGTATCTGGAAACCCGCGATATTGACGAAACCATGAAAATTTACACGACAGCTTGGGAAAAAGGCGTTAAAACGACATATTATCTGCATATGAAACCTCGTCATACAGCCGAACAGTCCACGGTGAGAGTAAACAAAGCCGAAAAAATGGGCAAGACGGGCTTTGCGTCTGTTTCCGGCACTCTAGGCGGTAACATTGTTCCGGAAAAGAAAGCAGTTTTTGCCGCGCCTCTCCAGAAATCACTGGAAATTGAAGTATCAGCGCCTGCGGCGCGGAATGCCGTCAGATCTGTCGAGACAATTTCACCGGTTGAGAAACTGCAGGGTTATAAATCCCTGCCGGAAATGGCGCTCGATATAAATTCAAAGAAGAACGAGTCTAAAATTATCATGACGATGGGCAAGACGTGTCCCACAGACCCGTCTGAACTCAATCAGTGCGACAGTTGTCAGTAACATATCGTCGAAAATGTCACCGCCACTGTCGCGTTGTCGCCGATTTATCAATAACTAAAATTTACAGCAATGCTAATAGGAAAAGCTTCACCAGAAGATGTCAGCCTGCACCCTCTGCGATACAAGTGGGCTTATGACCTCTATAATCAGGCCGTCAGAAACACCTGGTTTCCCCACGAGATAGCCCTCAAAGAGGACCTGGACGACTGGGCGAAAATGACGGAGGACGAGAAACACGCCGTGAAATTTCTCATGGCCTTTTTCAATCCGGCCGAGCTCATCGTCAACCGCTCCATCGCTCTCGGTATTTATCCTTATCTCAAATCTCCCGAGTGCCATCTCTATCTGGCCAAGCAGATGTGGGAAGAAGCCAACCACTGTGTGGCTTTTGAATACGTTTTGGAAACTTTTCCTTTTGACCGCGAGAAAATCTTTAGCCTTCATCTCGGCGTGCCGTCCATGCAGGCCAAAGAAGCCTACATAAACAAATACATGAAGAGAATGATGGACGACAAACTGGATATTGAAAGCGCCGACGGCAAAAAAGATTTTATTCGCAATCTCGTCGCCACCAATATCGTCATGGAGGGTATATGGTTCTATTCCGGTTTTATGGTGGCTCTCAGTTTCCGTCAGAGAAATCAACTGCGCAATTTCGGCTCCATGATCACATGGGTTTTACGCGATGAATCCCTGCATCTCAAATTTGGCATGAATCTCACTCATCACATTCTGGAAGAAAATTCCGTTCTGCTGACAGAAGAATTTGCCACGGAAATCCGCGACATTATAATTGAAGGTGTCAATTTGGAAGTGAATTACAACAAAGATTTATTCCCGAACGGTATTCTCGGTCTCAACGCCGATTACGTGAACCAGTATGTGATGTATGTGACGGACAGACGATTGGAAGAACTTGGTTTACCGAAATATTACAACGCCACCAATCCCGCCAAATGGATGGCGACGTCTACAGATGTTTATGAACTTGTCAATTTCTTTGAAGCCCAGAATACAAATTACGAAGTGGATAGCGGGTCCAAAAAACAATAAAAAGTTTTTTCTATTCTCAATGAAAGCGAAAGGAAGTCTGCGAGCGAGGACTTTCGAAGCACGCGAAGGCGTGCGAGAACGAGCTGCTCGGCCAGCGGGCCGAGACAGCGTGCCAAGCGAGCAGAGTTTCCTTTCGCTTTTTAAATAAAAAATGAAAACACCCGCTTGTAGGCTGGTGTTTTCATGTGCTTGTACCTATAAGCCGAATTCTGTCGGCTCTCGGCTTGCGCCGAGAGCCGGACGACCATTTATCTGGGATTGATGTCGCCACCAACCTCGAGCGGCACTTCCGCGACCGGAATAAACCGGCACGAACACGGCCTTGCACATAGGTAAGGATTTTGCCGTTGCACCTCCATGTTTCCATGGAGCTCATCCTTGCGGATGCTCGGCCCTTTCGGACCTGAGCGTCTCTGTTCGCACCTCTCGAGTTACCTCGGACGGGTGTTACCCGCTACCGTGCTCCGGCGACACTTTTTAAGGTATAACCGGATGTGTTCGGACTTTCCTCCGGCGAGTTTTTAAAGCTTGCCGGCGGCCGTCCGGTACAGGCTCTGGTATTGTACTTTTTTTTCTTATATAATCAACCATTATCACTATTTGTTGAACGACATATGACCAATAATGTAGATACGGCAGTTTCAGGAGAAAAGTCCGGAAAATTAGACAGAGCTTCTTTCGTCGTTATTCTCGTCACCCTCTTCCTCACCCCCATATTCTTTGTTCCGGCCGTTTCCGTGCCGTTCCAGATAGGCAAGTCGTCTCTCATTCTCTACGGCATTATTCTCGCTTTTGTTCTCTGGTGCATAGCCCGCCTGCGTGACGGGGTGTACATAGTTCCCCGCACTTTCATATACATCGGGTCCGGCATTTTGGCGCTTGTCTATGCTTTGGCCGCTCTGTTTTCGGAAAACCAAGCGATGTCTCTCTATGGTCAGGGTTTTGAGCTCGGCACGCTTTCTTTTTTTCTATTGTCGCTCGTTTTCCTGTCGCTCGTGCCCCTGGTTGTCAGGTCACAGAGAGAAATTTCCTATTCCTACATGGCATTGCTCATGGCGTCCCTCATCATCGGCGTTTTTCATCTCTTGCGGTTTATTTTCGGCCCGGATACGCTCTCTCTCGGTGTTTTGACCTCCGTCACGGCAAACTCCTTCGGAAAATGGAACGATGTCGCCATCTTTTTCGGTCTGGGCGCCATTTTATCCTGCATAACCCTGGAAATGAGATGTTTGAAAAAATGGATAAAAGTTTTGGTCTACGCCCTTCTGATTGTTTCTCTGGTCATGCTCGTCATAGTCAATTTTTCGACTGTTTGGACGATTCTCGCCGTCTTCTCTCTGATTTATCTTGTTTATGAACTGTCGTTCGGCAAGAAATCCGTCCATCTCGGCTCCCGTCTGCCGTACCATACTCTCATAGTTCTCGCCGTTTCTGTCATATTTATTTTCGCCGGTGGAAAAATAGGCGGAGCCATATCAAATTCCCTGGGAATCTCTCAGATGGAAGTCCGTCCGTCATGGAGCGCCACCCTGGATGTCTCAAAAGCGGTTCTCATGAAAGACCCCGTATTCGGCGCCGGACCAAACCGCTTTTCTTCGGCATGGCTTCTCCACAAGCCGGCCGGCATCAACAATACTCCTTTTTGGAATGTTGATTTCAATTACGGCATAGGATTTCTGCCGAGCTTTTTGGGAATCGCCGGCTCTGCGGGATTTCTGGCAATGCTATTTTTCGCCGGATTGTTTTTCATAAAATCCGTCAGGGCGCTTTTTCACGATAGCTCCTCGGTAGATTCACGTCATCTGACGATATTGTCCATATTCGGAAGCATATATCTGTGGATTTTCTCCGTCATATACGTGCCGTCTTCGGCAATATGGATTCTCACCATGGCGCTGTCGGGGCTTTCTATCGCTTCTCTGGGGAGAGAAGGGCTCATACGTCTGACTCCGTATTCGGTCATAGAAAAACCGGGGGCCAGTTTTATATCGGTCCTTCTCACTAT
>JBBTTH010000041.1:0-20308 GCA_038064295.1 Patescibacteria group bacterium | reverse complement strand
CAAGGAAAGTGTTCTGGAAGAAAAGCAAACTATGCAATTAGAGTGCTAATTCACTGGGGATATTAAGGTATATATGCAAATAAAAAGCCGCCGGATATCCGGCGGCTTTTACTTCTTTTATTTCTTCTCTTTCGGGAGAGTCCATTCCCCCGACGAGGCTTCAAGCTGGATAGGGGCCGTATTGCATACGAAGATTGAGGTAAATGGCGAGATGAACCTCTCCTTCACTTCGAATCCCGCGCATTTAAGCATCGATTCGATGAGGGACGGAGTCATTCCCCAGAACCAGTTACCGTAACCTTCTGCGGAATCATACGGCACGGTGATGGCCATCTGGCTTCCCATTTTTCGGTTCCAGATCTTCCTCTGACTTTCGCTTAAGAATGGGTAATAGACTGCCATGTTCTGTATGCCTGGTACTTCTGGGATAGAGGCGGTATTGAGGATAAGGGTCTGACCGGCGATTGCGCGCAGCCTCGTAAGGAGATGGATCGGATCGGGTGTGTGATAGAGCACTCCCGAGCATAAGACGACATCGCAGACGCCGATTGCTACAGTGGTCGAGGACTGGTGTATATCGCCCTGGACGAATCCAACTTTAGAATTTCGCCTCCTTTTCTCTTCGATGAATTTCGGGCTCTCGGGATATATGTCTACGGCGACGACCTTCCTTGCTCCGCTCTCTTCAGCGATGAACGAATAGAGGCCGTTTACGCCCCAGAGCGCGCCCACATCGGCGAATGATTTGCCGGGAGAGTATTTTTTAACGAGCTCTGCATTGGTCATCGGAGGCTTTACGCCGAAGATTTTTTTGATCTTGCTGGCAGAACGGCTCACGAGCGAATTGTTATGGGCGAGAGTAGTTAATTTGTAGAACATATATTTTTAATTATAAATAAATTCGGGTTTCATCTTTGCGTTCTGCGCCTCGAGCCATCTGTCAGCCGATAGGAGAAGGTTCGTCCACTTCGATTCGGATGCTCCCGCTCTTCTGTTCTTTCTTTCTGATAAGAGCATCCTGAGTTTGTTTCGGGCGACCTTTAGCTTTTCCACGAATAAGTTGTCGGGATCCTTTCCCAAATAAAATTTGTTAAGTCTATCGGTCTCTTTCTTTATCTCTTTCTTATGCACGTGACTAATGCTTTGGGAATTCACTATATTTACATACGAATAGCCGGTGTACCATGCGATCTTGGCTTTTCCCGTGGTGACCCGAAGTGACATCTCCATGTCAGCCCTCTTGAACGAGTTTCGAAGACCGATTATCGGAAGCGATGAACGTCGGAACATCACGCCAAGCTCGCAAAATGAAAATGGCGTATGGTCGTTTTTGTATTTCTTGTAATCTTCTGCATAATGAAGGGCCTTGAACGTATTATTAGAATTGACTACTCCGCCTTCGGTGTTTATGAGGTCGATTTCGGGCCTCTCGAGCATGAATCTCTTGCAGGCTTGGATCGAAGGGTAGTGGAAGGCATCATCATCGGCGATGAATTTAAGGAGCTCTCCTTTCGCGACAAGTATGAGCTTATTGAGAGCCTGGGCCACGCCGGAATCCGCTTCTGATACGTAGTAATCGATCCCGCCGCTTTTTTTCAGGCCATCGAGGTATTCTTTTGTTCCATCGGTCGATGCACCGTCGGCGACGAGTATATTCTCATCGTCCTTTTTCTCCGAGATGAGTCTCTCTAGCGTGACTCGCAGGTAGGGGAGCTTGTTCCTTGTCGTCACGAGATAGGAAAGGGCGATGTTTTTATCCATGGGAATCTGGTTTCAGTTTGATTATGATAAGGTCCTGTCTAGCATTAGTCAATTGAGCTTATTTTGTCTATATACGGCGGATTATCGCTCTTTACTCTCCACATATAGAGAGGAATAAAGCAAACATGACTATTCTTGAAAGTCTCCGCCACCTGGAAATTAAAATCTTTGTCTGCACCTCGTCCCATGTACGATGGCCAGATCCTGTCCATCAAGCCTCTGAACTTTACCTTGTCTATGACTTCACGGCGGAAGAGAGGGGAGTTGCCCGCACCGGGATAATTCTCGTACGAGCCGAAAAAGAGCCAGTGCAGAATCCTTTTTCTTTTAATATGAAAAGGAATCGTCTTATTGAGGGCCGTGGAAATCTTGGCGATAAATCCCTTTGATCTCTCTGACATGCGATAGATATCGTCGGGAGAAAGCGTCTTTAGGTCCTGGAGAAACGGTCTCGTGTTGAGCTTCTTCCCCAGATACTTTTCGTCGAATTTGATCCAGTCGAGAGTAAGATGCATTGAATCGAGCTTAGTAAGCAGATCGACCTGTATCTCTATGCGATTGAGGAATGAGGCATCATCGGCGTCCTGGAACGTGATGAGCTCGCCTTTTGCTTCCGAAAAACCGCTATTTCGGGCCGAGAAGCCCGCGTTCACGTTTCGGTTGAGGGCGACGTTGAAGCGATACGGATCGTCAGGTGCGTCTATGAGCCTAATATTCCTATGGGATGAAACGATCTTCTCGACGATAGACCGTGTCGCGTCGGTAGATGCGTCATTCACCACGATTATCTCTATGTTTTTATATGTCTGGTTGAGAATGGAATCGATAGCGGTCGCGATAGTTTTCTCGCAGTTATATACCGGTATGATGACGCTTATGAGAGGGTTGTTCATAGATGCATTATCTCGTCGAAGAGTCTTCCGTACCCTTTGCTGAAATTTTCCCTCGTATAAAGATTCCTTGCGAATCGCCAGATGCTTCTCGACTTGTTCTCTACCTCTTTTTCAGGCAAGTTCGAGAAATCCCTTACTGCTTTTGCAACTGATTCGGGCGTCGGGTTCTCGAGAGCGATATATCCGGAATCCTCTCGAATTCCCGTCTCATGTGTAATAATCGGTACGAGTCCCGCGTGCATGGCCTGGACGATTGCGCCTGACGTACCTTCTCCTCCCGATGGGTACACGACCGCAGAGCATCTATCGATTATGTCAGTAAATTGTTTCGAGCCGACGTCGATGCGGCCGTATACATGGATGTTGGGAATATCGCAAAGCTCCTTTTTATATGCCTCGACGAAATCCTTCTCCGAGTGGACCGGTCCGCAGACGTGAAGCTCCAATTCCGGCGTCTTGGCGAAGGCTTCAAGCGTAAGATCGAGTCCCTTGAGCACAGAACCGCCTCCGCCTATCCAGAGAAAATTCTTCTTGGCATTTTTCCAGTCTTTGTTTTCAGGAAAATTGTATTTCACGACAGACGATATGGGAATGAAGAATATAGGCTTTTGGAATTGCTTGAACGTGCCGAATATCGCTTTATTGCCGAACCCTTCGAGATAATCAGCGAGTTCGGCATTTTTAGAAGGAAGCATCTTCCTTCTCGGAGCCAGACGAACACCACGTCTTTGCTCGAGGTAATCGAGACGTTTCCTTTCAGCCTCGTTATAGGCTTCCCAGTGAGAGATAAGGATAGGGAAGATTTTTTTACAGTCTTTAGGTAGGTGAGGGATCAAACGCTCGAGATTTGCGTCCGAGTCGATGCAAACTACATAGGGCTTTCTCGGAATGAATTTTCTGTCGCTTGCTCTGATGATGTCCACCTCATAGCCTCTCTCGCTTAACAACCGTGCGATCTCATAGACTTCCCAATACATGGTATGGAAGTTCGAGAAGGTCTCCCAAGGGGCCAAAGTGAAGGGCTCAGTTATATATGAGATAAGAGCATCACCCCTCTTTTTTCCTTGGGCTGGCATAGATACTACACCCCAGAGCTTATTGGTTATCTTGTTCTTGTATGCCCGATATGTGCTTAGATTATTCATGATATTTCTTGTGAAGGTCGAGCCATAGAGCGAGGCAGAGGATGGTCCATACCTTATAGACTGTCTGTTTATCGCCCCGCCTCGATTTCTCGACGATCCTTTCCACGGCATCTTTTTTAAGATGCGTGTACAAAGGATGATTAGCATCGCTTAAGATTTTGTCGAGTTCGCTTTTTACGCTCCGGCTTGCGAGCCATTCTTTTACAGGCGCTCCGAATCCTTGCTTGCGGCGCTCGACGAATTCTTTTGGCATTATCTCCGAAAGTATCTCTTTGAGGAGAATTTTGTTTTCTGTCTTCGATATCTTGTATTCGAGAGGGAGGCTGTAGACGAATTCTATGAGAGCCGTATCGAGGAATGGCGAGCGGACTTCAAGCGAGTTCATCATGCCCGCGCGATCGATTTTGGTCAAAAGCTGGCCGGGAAGATATATGCCGAAGTCACATCTGTTTATCTTGTCAAACGGATCCTTTACGCCGGAAAGGATCTCTTTCTCGTAAGCATCCTCTTCGCAGGCATTTACTTTCATAAGGTGCCGCCGTTCGCTGCCGGAGAAGATCTCTGTTGCCTTCTTATATGAATGGAAAGGATTTCCGAATACTCTCTTCAAGTTGGAGCGCGGAGTGTGCCAGTACTTTTGATACCAACCGTATCCCATGAAAAACTCGTCCGCGCCGTCTCCTGAGAGGGCAACCTTCACCTTTGACGCAGCGAGCTTAGAGACAAGATATTGAGAGAGATTGGAAGAATCGCCGTGTGGCTCGTCGAAGTAGGCGATGACTTTCTTTATATCCGCTATGTTTTGTATATCCGAATTGAGCGTATAATGCTCTGTGCCGATTTTTTTTGACGCTTCGAGGGCAAAAGGCAATTCGTTTATATGATCTCCGTAACCGACGGCGAAAGTCTTTATTGGTCTTTGTGAATGCTTCTTGGCATAGTATGTAGCGAGGGTAGAATCGACTCCTCCCGAGAGGAATGATCCCACCTCGACATCCGCAACCATCCTTTTACCGGCCGCTTCGTCGAGGAGTCTCTTTATCTCACTCTTCGCTTCCTCGCGGGATATCTTGAGAGTCTTCTTTTTAAGGTTCCAATATCTCCATGTCTCGATTTTACCTTCGCGAACGATTCCTGCATGTGCGGGAAGAAGGGTGTGGATGTTCTTGTATATAGTCTTGTGAGGAGGTATGTACCCGAGACGAAGATAATCACAGATAGCGCTCCCGTCGATCTTTCCCTTTATGAGGTTTGTAGAGAAGATTGCTTTCATCTCCGACGCTCCGAAGAATTCGCCGTCTATATACGCATAGTAGAAAGGCTTTTTGCCGAACCTGTCGCGCGCTGTGAAAAGCTCCTTCTTTGTGTCGTCCCAGATGGCGAATGCGAACATGCCGTCGAGATGCTTTACGCAGTCTCTGCCGTATTCGGCGTACGATTTGAGGATGACTTCGGTGTCGGAGGTCGTCCTGAACTTATGTCCGCGCTTTTCAAGAGCTACTCGCAGGTCTCTGTATCCATAGATCTCGCCGTTGAAGACAATGCTGTAGGGATTTGTATTATCTCTCATAGGTTGATGTCCGCTCACGAGGTCAACGATGGATAGTCTCGTCTGTCCTATGACTCCTCCGGGAAACCTCTCGAAGCCTATATCGTCTGGTCCGCGCAGAGAGAGAGCGGAGAGCATCCCGTTTATCTGTGAATCTTTAAGACTCTTATTTCCCGCTATGGCGATTATTCCGCACATGATATTTATATTCGTATCCAGTCCTCAGGCAGGAGATCCTTTGTGTTATTCTTCGGTGCGTGGGCGAACCACTTCTTCGGTCCGATCACGGTCTTTTTCTTGCTCGGATTGAGCCAGGCCCCCCACCAGCTGAAGCTCGAGTTCGCCAGTATGTAATGTCTGCACTTCGACATGAGCATGAGATCCTCGCCATTCCTGTCGTTGTCGTTTTCGACGAGAGTATATGGAAATCCTAAACCCTCTATGACCGAGAGAAAATTCTCCTTAACCCACGGATAATTGTCCGAGAATATGAAGAAGTGCGGGGAAGGCGTGCGCTCTGCGATCATTTTCATGGCTTCGGCGTAATATTCGGCAGTGCAGAAGCCATGCCATGGACTTTTGTCTTCGTGGGCATATCGTCTCACATGGAGGGACACGGCATTCACTTCTTTGATTTTTCTGAGGATTTCCTCGCTGTGCGCCGAGAGAGGATCCTTGAGCGTGATCTCCTGGCGCAATTCATCCTCTATGTCTTTGAAATATTTTTCGCTCTGCCAGAATCCTTCAAAATAGCGCGCCTTGGAGGAAAAGACATGCAGGTCGAACATGAACGTGCGTTCAACATAATACCAAGGCTGCAAAATCTTGTTTAGCCTGAACCGGTGATATATGAAACTGAAAAAAGAGTTGTGCTTGCGAAGCCAAACGAATCCTCCCATATCTTTGTTCTCCGCAAATGTCTCCTTGATGTTGAATTTCCACAGACCATAAGGGTCATATTTGTAATAGGTCAAGAAGGGAATGATGTCTAGTTTGAAATCCTCGCCTCGGCGCTTCGAAAGAGATCTCGCGAAAGCGTATTGAAATATTTGATTGCAGAGACCTCCGTTTAATCTCACAATAATGGTCATTGTCTTGAAATTATACGCTTAAAAAACTTCTTCAAGTTTCTCTCTCGTATATGGATGAGAAGGGAACGAGGGAGTCTCGCATAAAGAATGATTGCCACGAGAGGTCTATAAGGAGTACCTCGGAGCGCCTCCATGTGGCCGTCGAAGTATCCTTTGAAACGCCCGAACGGGAACATGTGGTTCTTGGGATTGGTGGAAAGGAGTTCTGTCACCTGCTGTCTCTTGTCGGCAAAGTCGAATTGAGGGCTTGAAAATCCGCCAAGACGCTTTTTAAAAAGGAACTTTTCATCGACCGCGACTCCGAATCTACTTATGGCAGCGAGGCTGAATATATAATCTTGTCCCCAGACGTTCCTCTGAGGATATGCTTCCCAAGTCTTCTTCACGGCATCTATACGAAAGATAGAATACATAAGATTACATTTACCCAAGCCTTCCGGATCGAGGACATGCTTTGCTACCTGTAATACACCGGGCTTTCCCGAAAGTTTCGTCATCCACGGAGACTCAAGAACCTGCCTGCCGAATGAATCGATCGTCGCATTGCATGTCGTGGCGAGCCCGAGAGAGGGATCGCTTTCGAGATATCCGAGGCACGTTCGTATGAAATCCTTTTCCCACACATCGTCTTGTGCCACCCACATGAAATAGGGAGCATCTGCCTTTTCTAGAGTGAAATGGAAATTCTCAAATAGCCCGAGATTTTTTGGATGTCTTACGTACGTTATGCGTCTGTCCCTCGAAGTGTATTCTTGAGCGATCTTTGCCGTGTTGTCCGTAGACGCATCATCGGATATAAGGAGCTTCCAATCGGCATGGGTTTGCGAGAGGATTGATTCAATCGCCTCGCGGATGAACCTTTCGCCGTTATAGGCTGGCATGCCGATGAATATCGTGGACATTATTTGATTCTCTTAAGGTAGCCGTCTATATTGAACGTTGAATCTTTGCCGAACATATCAGAGCGCTTGCGGTCGATCGCGAATCGCAAATCGGTTCTGAGAAATTCGTGGATTGAGCGTAAAGGTCCGCCATTGAGACTACCGTCTCTTCCGAGCTTGGTTACTATGCCATCCTCGACGATTAAGTATGAACCGACAGAGATAAGAGGAGCGAACTTTTTCATGGCGTTAAAGGTATCGGGGTGATTATGCGAGGCGTCGTCTATGACGAGGATTTTTGAAAAGCCGTTTCCATTCTTCAGATCATACTTTTCCCAGCCCTCCGTAAAGAATTTGATGCGCGGGTGGCGGCGGGCGGTCTCGTTCGCTCCATCTTTGATATCGATGGTATGGATTGTGCCGTACCCGATTGCGTCCATAAGATCAGCGAGATAGAGAGCGGTGCCGCCCTCGTTAGTGCCGATTTCTACGACGAGGTCTGGACTGATTTCCGAGAGTATCATTTGATACATGACATAATCGAAAGGGCATTTGAAAGTCGGTATGCCACGGTACGTCACGAAAAAGTGGCCGTTATATACGCCGATCAAAGGAAAGCCGCCCCACCAGGAGATCAAGCGCGTGCGGACGCTGTAGTAGGGCCGGAGCAGTGCATCTTTGAAGGCTTTTTTCATGTTATTCGATATTCCACTCGAGAACCGGGCGGATTACCCCCGGTATCCTGTGGTTGAAATCAGATTGCTTCTCAGCCATGACGTCATCTATGACATCGAAGATAAGCGACTCGCGCTCGTATGTATGAATAGAGAGAGGCTGCATCGTGGAGAGGGCGATGCCCACGATGTATTTCTCCGTGTTGAGGAGTTTACCGGGTATCCATACGGTCGCCGTATGTTTGCCTGCCTTATCGAGCTTTGAATTCATATCCATATGGCTTATGAAGGCGTATTCTCCCTTGGAGGTAAAAAAATGAACATTTGGGACAGGGGCAAAGCCAGGCTTGAGGACTTCGTATTCTATTTCTACTCCGAATTTCTTGTCCGAGGATACATATCCCAATGTCGAACCCTTCTCGTCTATAAGACGAGCCTTGAAGAGGCGGGCGACGTCGTTTCCCCGCGGACCGGTGGTTTTCTCCCAGTCCATCTCTGTGGTGGTGGATCCCTCGCTTGACATGTAGAGATTTACAATTTCTTCCGTAGGACCTATTGCCTTTACCTGACCCTTTTCGATGAGAATGGTTTTCTTGCAGAGGCTTTGTATTGCCGCCATGTTGTGGCTCACGAAGAGGATGGTGCGGCCATGTTTCATCGTCACTTCCTGCATTTTGCCGAGGCATTTTTTTTGGAATTCTATATCTCCCACAGCGAGAACTTCGTCTACGAGAAGAATGTCTGGTTCGAGATGTGCGGCTACGGAAAAGGCAAGTCGCACGTACATGCCGCTCGAATAATATTTGACCGGAGTATCGAGGAATTTCTCTATTCCCGCAAATTCCACAATCGATTCAAAATTTGCCGCAATGGCAGTCTTCTTCATGCCGAGGATGGCGCCATTTAGGAAGATGTTTTCACGGCCGGTGAGTTCCGGGTGAAAACCGGTGCCCACCTCGAGAAGAGATGCCACATGTCCGCGCATGACGATTTCTCCTTCCGTAGGGGGTGTGATTCCCGTCAGTATTTTGAGGAGGGTAGACTTTCCCGCGCCATTTTTTCCGATTATGCCCACCACTTCACCCTTGGCGATCTCAAAATTGACGTCTTTGAGCGCCCAGAATCTCTCCTTTGCGCCGCGGCCGATTATGTTTTTCATCTTTTTGCTGATGAAACGGAAGGGATTCTTGAAAGCGTTTGCGATAACGTCGCGCAGGGCGATATATTTCCCCTGACTGCGAGAGATATCGTACGACTTTCCTAGATTTTTTACGGATATGATGGATTCCATATATTAGATGATATCAGCGAAATATCTCTCGACCTTTTTAAAATAAACAACTCCTATAATGAGCAGTATGAAGCAGGCGAGCGACGATACGCCGAGGAGAAGCCAATTGATCTCTGTCGCACCGAGAAGTGCGGCACGGGCGGTTTGGATCACACCAGTCATAGGGTTGAGCGCGAGGAATTTTGAATATGCTCCTGCGATCGACGCGGGATATATGACTGGCGTGAGGAAGAGGAGAATTTGTATGAAAAATGGAAGCGCATAGCGTATGTCGCGGTATTTCACATTGACCGATGCAAGGCAGAGACCTCCTCCGACAGCCGCCATAAAGGTAACGAAAAGAAGTACCGGAACGAGTAAGAAACCGAAGATATGCGGCGTGTATCCATAATAGAACATGAGGCCCAGGAGGATGAAAGAGGCGATTGCGAAGTCTACGAATTTCGTAAGCACTGACGAGAGAGGAAGGATGAGTCTCGGAAAATAGACCTTCGTGATAATGGATTGATTGGCGATGAGGACGTTTGATGTTTCAGAAAGGGCGCTTGAGAAAAATTGCCAGAAAAGAAGTCCGACATATACAAATATGGGATACGGAACATTGTCGGATGGCATTTGGGCCAATTTTCCAAAAAAAATCGTGAAAATGACCATAGTAATAAATGGTTGAAGTATAGCCCATGCGGCACCTATAAAAGTCTGTTTATAACGTACTTTCAAATCTCGCCAAGTAAAAAAGTAAAGCAGTTCCCTATATGTCCAAATTTCCTGCAAATCCTTTAGGCTAAAGGTTTTTTGGGGTCTTATGATAGTTGTAGTCACAGTCATGTCGGTGTATTTTAGCATATAACAACACTTATAACAGTTTTTATTTCATAAAAGATACGTGAATTTTATTTTTGTGCTATAGTTTTTCCCATGACGCTCAATTCATTTCTCAAATGGACGGCTGTCGCGGGGGTTTTTGGCGTCCTATTTGTGCCGTTTATCGTGGCGGATTCCATGTTCTTTCCTTTCATAACGGGCAAGAATTTCATGTTCAGGATTTTGGTTGAAGTCGCTTTCTCGGCGTGGCTCCTGCTTTCCCTGCGCGACGCTTCGGTCCGGCCGAGAAAATCGGTCATACTCTGGGCATTTGTCGCTTTTGTCGCCATCATCGGTCTGGCCGATGTTTTTGGTCAGGGTCCATGGAAGAGTTTTTGGTCTAATTTTGAACGTATGGAAGGCTATATCACCACGCTTCACCTCTTTGCTTATTTTCTCACGGCGGGGAGCATGCTCTCCACGGAAAAAATCTGGAAGCGGTTTTTGGAATGGTCTCTATGGTCCAGCCTCCTCATGTCTCTCTACGGACTTCTCCAGCTCATGGGCAAAGTGACAATTAACCAGGGCGGCGTGCGCCTGGACGGCAAATTCGGCAATGCCACATACCTGGCCATATATCTCATATTCAACATTTTTTTCGCCCTGATTCTCATATACAGGGACAAAAAATTATGGAAGTCCATCGTCTACGGTCTCATCGTCCTGCTCCATCTCGTCGTTCTTTACTACACGGCCACTCGCGGAGCGATATTGGGAGTCATCGGCGGCGTTCTCTCGTCCGCGCTCATAATTTTCATCTTTGACAGGCACGACAAGAAAATGCGTGTTGTTGCCGGTTCGGTTGCAGGCGCGATTATACTCATCGTGCTCGGGTTCATAATGGCGAGAGACACGGCGTTTGTAAACGACAGTCCGGTGCTTTCCAGACTCGGTGCCATATCAATCAATGATACCAAAACCCAAGCGCGCGCCTATATATGGCCGATGGCATGGAAAGGTTTCAAAGAACATCCGGTCCTCGGCCGGGGCCAGGAAAATTTCAATTATGTTTTCAACGCCAACTATGACCCACGCATGTACGCCCAGGAGCAGTGGTTTGACCACACTCATAACATAATTCTGGATTGGCTGGTAGCCAGCGGATTGCTCGGTCTTCTGGCGTACCTTTCTCTCTATGTGTCGGCGGTATATCTGTTGTGGAAACGGGCGAGAGATTGTGCATTTGTTGAAAAGGCCCTATTTACCGGCCTCGGCGGAGCGTATTTCTTTCACAATTTGTTTGTGTTTGACAATATCGTCAGTTCCATTCTGTTTGTCTCGGTTCTGGCTTTTGTCCATTTCAAGTCCACGAGATTGGAAAAATCCGTGGCGGCGGGAGAGAAAGAACTGGATAACTTTGACACCCGCATGGCCGGGCCCATCATTCTCATCATTCTGGTTTTTGTCCTCTATTTTTTCAATTGGCGGGGCATCGCCACGGGCAAATCGCTCATTGTCGCAATCCAAGCCCTGAACACTACGCCTGTGGCGGCCCAGATGGCGCTCGGTGGCTTTGAAAAAGCCTTATCGTATGACACGCTGGGCCGTCCCGAAGTGGTTGAGAGAATTGTTGAAGCCATACCGCGCTTTGCCGACCAGAGCATTCCCATAGAAACGCGGCAGAGGTTTTACGAAATCGGAAAAGAAGCCGTAGAGACGCAGCTCTCGCGCTTTCCCGGCGATGCTCGCTATGAATTGTTCGCCGGCAATTTTTACAGTATGTATACCAAGCCGGATGAAGCGGAAAAACATTATCTCAGGGCGGTTTCGCTTTCTCCGAGAAAACAGTCAATCCTCTCGAAACTCGGTAATTTTTATGTCATATACGGACAATATGACAAGGCTGTTCCGGTTTTCAAACAGGTATATGAACTGGAAACATCGTACGACAATGCGGGGCGACTCTACGTCATGTCTCTCATATACGCCGGGCGCGAAAATGAAGCGAAGCAATTCATGGCGGAGAGATTTGATGCGACTGAAATGACGAGTGATCTGTTTCTCCAGACTTATGTCAATCTGGGTTCGTGGCCGAAAGCCATAGCCATCTTGCGGGAAAGAGCGGCAAAAGACCCGGGAAACAGGGAGTATCGCATGAATCTGGTGAGCGCGTACTATCAGTCCGGCGACCGTTCCGGGGCGATAGCGGCTCTGAGGGATTATATTTATTATGACCCTTCGTTCAAAGCGCAGGGAGAGGCGTATATAAAAGATATAGAAGCGGGGAAGTAAGCTTTCGAACAGTGCCGTCAAAAAACATACAACAGGCTTCCGAAACAGTATGAGTGGAGGCTTTGAAAGCGCGACGGCGCTGGAAACGAGGAAGTTTTTTAGCAAAAAAACTTCCGTACTCCACGAATACTGTTTCGGAAGCCTGGTATAGAACATGATAATCTAATGACATGAAATTTCTTGAAAACGTTTCATTGGCGGAATATACGACGTTCAAAATCGGCGGGAAAGCCAGATATTTTTGCGTTGTGAAGAATGAGGATGAATTGCGAGAAGCTCTGAATTTTGTGAAAGGAAAAAAAATGACAGGCAAAAATGCCAAAGACGAAAAAATGTCGTTTTTTGTTTTAGGTGGAGGGTCAAATATTCTGGTTTCTGACAGAGGTTTTCCTGGCTTGGTCATAAAGATGGAGATGGTAGGAATATCTTTTGAAAACATGACCGGAGAAAACGCCATGAAAAAAGACGGCGAAGTTTTGGTTACGGCGGGAGCGGGGGAGAACTGGGATGAATTGGCGGCAGAAACGGTCAAAAGAAGTCTATGGGGGCTTGAAAATCTCTCTGGCATACCAGGGACGGTGGGCGCCGCGCCGGTGCAGAATATAGGCGCGTACGGCGCCGAAGTCGGAGATTTCATAGTTTCCGTGCGTGCCGTAGACGTCGTCTCCGGCGCGGCGCGCACTTTCCCAAATTCCGAATGCCAATTTTCATACCGAGAGAGCTTCTTCAAAACTTCTGAAGGAAAGAAATACATTATAACGAGCGTAACTTTCAAACTTTCACGAACTCCAAAACCAAATCTTTCTTATAAAGATTTAAAAGAGTATTTTGAGAAAGAAGAGATGGAGAAAATGCTTTTTGTAGAGCACGCCGTCTCGGCCAGCTGGCCGAGCGGCTCGTTCTCGGGCGCCTCTTGCGGGTTTGTCCCCCGACAAACCCTCACCTCCGAAAGTCTCCACAAAAAGCATTTTCTCCGTCTCCAATCTCTTCCCGAAATCCGCAAAGCCGTCATAAAAATCAGAAAAACAAAATTTCCCGAACTTTCCAAAATCGGCACCGCCGGCTCATTCTGGAAAAATCCCGTTATTTCAAAACCGCGTTTTGAAGAACTGAAAGCACAATATCCAAATATGCCGTCTTTTCCGTCCGGCGACCAAATAAAAATTCCTCTGGCTTGGATATTGGATAATATTTGTAATTTAAAAGGCTTTACACTGAACAGCGTTAGTTTATGGCAGAATCAGCCGCTTGTCGTAACAGCTCTAAAAGGCGCCACATCTTCTGACGTGAAATCTCTTGCCGTTCACGTGTCTCGTACAGTAAAAGAAAAAATCGGTATAGATATAGAAAAAGAAGTTCAGTATGTAAATTGATGTTAAAGGCTGTTTTTAGGGCCTTTCCTGCGCGGAGCCCCCAATCCGAACACTCCTGTTAAACTTTTAATACTGACGACATCATATCACTCACCCGCGAAAGCGGTATTTTTTGCGCCTTGCTCTCTTTTGTCCACATCTCTCTCGGTGTCCGGTACGCGAGGCATTTCATGAACCTGTCGCGAAGTTTGCGCTCGACTTCTAGAAAATGCACATATCTCCCCTCACAGGGTAATCAAAAGATGTATTAGAATTCAAAGTTGAGATGTCTCCTAAAGAAAAACGAAATGTGGAACGAAGAACAAAGTAAAAGAGCTTTAGTTTTCAGGGTGCTATTCCTCGCTCTCGGGAGCTTTATCGTTTTCTGTTTGTCCATCCTGAATCTCATCCTTTGACTTTCTCCTCTTGTATTCAAGTCGTCCGATTTGATAAGAAAAAGTAATCACTAACACCTGGAAGAAAGCAGAAAGAGCGAATAGTAACCAAAACCACCAATCGAATCGAAAGATTTGAAGCTGTAAATCTACTAAATTATCAAAAGCAGCTGATTTAACCAATTGCCATTCTTTTGCATTATCTATTTTTTCGGCGACTTTGACACCTCTGTATTGAAGTAGTGCAAAACGAGCCTTACTCAAAAGGCCATTGTAATCGAGTTCTGAGGATCCACGTAATGGATAAGCTACTATCAAATCATTTTCATACGCTTCCAGTCTGACATTTCTAATGCCACCATAGATTATTCCTAGTTCCGCACGACTCCTCCATTCTGATATAACAATAAATGCTATACTTATGATTAAAGATAAAATACCTACAATGAAAAGTGCATGAGTTAAACGCTCTAAATCTCCCCATACATCTTTTATGTCTGCGAAAAATCGTTTCATATCTATCCTACAGGCTGTAATAAAGCATCAAGCAAAGAAGCGAAACGTTCTCTGCCGTTGTGCCGATTGTTACGATGCCAGACGAAAGCGTCCAAATAAGACTGGAAATGCTGTTTTGAAACGGACTTAAATGTGCCACGCATAGAGCGCTTTACGTGAGACCAGAAGGTCTCTACGTTGTTTACATGGATGTTACCCCTGACGTATTCCTTTTTACTGTGATCTACCTTGTGCCGGTTGTAGTCCTGTTCCAGGCATTGAAATGCCGGTGCGCTGTCTGTATAGAGTTTTGAACCTTCTTTTACGTTGATTCTGATGAATCCTTGAGTAGATAGGGATCCTGGGTGGCCTATCATACGAGCCCTGGCCTCTCCATCACGCTCTATGGCGCCAATAACCAAAGCTTTGCGGTTTCGGCCTTGTTGCCACCTTCTATTATCACCACGAACAGTGAATTTGCCGCCGAAATAAGCCTGATCTGATTCTACGATTCCCGAGATCTTGCCGGCCTGGTGTAGAGACCGACGAATGAGGGAAAGAATACGCCACGCGCATTTATATGTAACTTCAAGTTGATCAGCTAATTGTTTTGAGGATATGCCGCTTTTTGCGTTTGAGAATATGAGGATGGCTTGGAACCAGAGAGTTAGAGGTGTATCCGATTTATTAAATATAGTGCCGGCTGTGGGAGAGATTTTGGCCCGGCATTTAGAGCATTGAAATTTCTTTGTGTTTCTCCATATGTTCTTCTTTACTTGTTCTCTCATGATGGAGTAGATACCGCCGCATGAGCAGGTACGATTATGGAGTGAATCAAAAATATACTCCAAACAGATCTCGTCAGATGGAAAGTCTTTCCTTAGAGAGGGGATACCATACTTAGTTGCTCGGGACATAAATCTAGCATATCAGAGACTATTACACCGTCAAGGGATACGCATGAGAAAATGTTCTTGCGAGTATGAGGAGAGATCAGATCCTTTTTTGACGTATCTCCGTATTGCCTTGTTTCTGTTTTCGACGGTGCCTTTTTCATTCGGCGATTGAGGATGGCAGAAGAATATGGGCGCTTGGATGAGTTCAGAAAGTTCCTTGTGCTTTTGAAACGAGATGTCGTTGTCGATGGTTAAACTCTCGACCTTGCAATCTTTCAAAAGAACTCTCACGGCACTATTGACCGATGCTGTGGTTCGATTTTCGAGATACATGAGAAAAGGGTACCTAGTCTTTCTCTCCACGATGACGAGAAGCGATCCTTTGCCGTCTCTTCCGGATTCGATGAAGTCTCCCTCGAAATGCCCAAATTCAAGGCGTTTTTGGATATCCATGGGTCTTTTGTCGATCATCACTCGTCCGTCGATCGAAACAGGTGTATCTCTTTTCTTTCCAGGCTTTTTCTTCACCGCCCTTGAATACAGATGCCTTTCAATCTGCCGGCCGGCCGGGCTCATGACGAATTTGTATATGGCTTTGGTACTAGCGTATTGGATGCCTGTTTCCACATTCTTCAGTCTCCCTGATATTCCTTCAGGAGACTGGTCTTCTTTTTTCATGCTCTTCACTACGAACTTTTGAAGCTCCGAATCCATCGCCACTTTCATACAATCGCGTTTCGATCTCCATCTTTTCAGGTATGCCTTGTGATCGGCCTTTTCTGCATCATATATTCCCCTAACTCTGTTCCCGAGGATCTCATCGGAAATGCTTGACACGCTTCTTCCGAGCTTTGCCGCGATATGCCGTCGACTTCTTCCTTCTTTCAGATATCTTTCGATTCTTTGCCGCTCATACAAATTCAGATGCTTGAATTCACTCATATTTAAATTATATGGGTGTTCGGATTCAAAGGTATATCTCCATTTCTGTGCTATATTGGCTCTCTGTATGGCCTTTTTATCAAAGCTTTTCGGTAACCAGAATACGAGGGACTTGAAGCCTTTTCTGGCTTTGGCGCCGAAAATAAACGCTTTTGAGCTGGCTATTTCGGCCCTCTCGGATGCTGACCTAAAAACCAAAACTTTTGAATTCAAACGGAGGCTTTCGGAAAACGGCGGTTCAGAAAAAAGTGATGAATCCCTGGACGATATTTTACCCGAAGTTTTTGCCGTCGTCCGGGAGACGGCCAGACGGACTCTCGGCCAGAGGCATTTTGACGTCCAGCTGGTCGGCGGAGCGATTCTCCATGCTTCCGGCATTGCCGAAATGAGGACAGGCGAAGGCAAGACTCTGGTTGCCACTTTGCCGGCGTATTTAAACGCTCTCACCGGTCGCGGCGTCCACATCATCACCGTCAACGACTATCTCTCCCGCCGCGATGCCGCATGGATGGGCCAGATTTACGATTTTCTCGGCCTTTCCGTCGGCGTTATAAATCACGAGGCTTCTTTTCTCTACGACCCAAAACACAAAAAAGCGAACGGAACATCGGATGCAGAATTAGACAAAGAACGCGATTTATTGGGTTCTTTCAGAGTGGTGCATGAATTTCTGCGGCCCTGCGGGAGGAGAGAAGCTTATAACGCAGACATCACATACGGCACAAATCAAGAATTCGGTTTTGACTACCTGCGCGACAACTTGGAATATTCTCCTCACAACCTGCGTCAGAGAGAATGGAATTACGCCCTCGTGGACGAGGTGGACTCCATCCTCATAGACGAAGCGCGCACGCCTCTCATCATTTCTTCCGCCACGTCCGAATCGGAAGACCTGTATAAAATGTTCAC
The DNA here is from genome assembly GCA_038064295.1 of Patescibacteria group bacterium. GTDB lineage: Bacteria > Patescibacteriota > Minisyncoccia > Phycocordibacterales > UBA6065 > UBA6065. Next base: position 2,938 of record JBBTTH010000041.1, on the reverse strand, counting down.
AAAAATCGCCGCCAGTCTGGTGCCGGAAGAAGATTATAAAATAGATGAAAAGAGAAAAGCCATACAACTGACCGATTCCGGTATTACGGCCGCCGAAAGGACTCTCGGCATAGGCAATATATACACGGACGGGGGCGTGAAATACGTCCATCATCTGGAGACCGCCGTGCGCGCCAGAGCTCTCTTTCACAAGGACAAAGAGTATGTTGTACGCAATAATGAAGTTGTCATCGTAGACGAATTCACCGGCCGCCTCCAGCCGGGCCGTCGGTGGTCGGAAGGTCTGCACCAGGCCATAGAAGCCAAAGAAGGCGTCTCCATCCAAAAAGAATCCAGAACATTCGCGTCCATCACCTATCAAAACTTTTTCAGGCTTTACAAAAAACTTTCCGGTATGACCGGCACGGCCGTCACTTCCCGCGAGGAATTTTTTAAAGTCTATGGCCTCAACACCGTTGCCGTGCCCACAAACAGGCCCATCGCCCGCGCCGATAAAAACGACCTGATTTTCCAGACGGAAAAAGGCAAGTTCAAAGCCGTCGCCAGAAAGATAAAAGAAATAAATCAAAAAAGCCAGCCCGTGCTCATAGGCACGGTTTCCATAGAAAAAAACGAGCTTCTCTCGGAGTATCTGTGCAAAGAGGGCGTAAAACACGAGATCTTAAACGCCAAAAATCACGAGAGAGAAGGCGAAATCATAGCCCAGGCAGGAAGACTGGGCGCCGTCACTATAGCCACGAACATGGCCGGCAGGGGCGTAGACATAAAACTGGGAGGCAACCCCGCGCCCGAAGGCGACTATGAAAAAGTAAAGTCTGCGGGTGGATTGTTTGTCCTCGGCACCGAACGCCACGAAGCCCGCCGCATAGACAATCAATTGCGCGGCCGTTCCGGCAGGCAGGGCGACCCGGGCGGAACGCAGTTTTTTGTGTCTCTGGAAGACAGTCTCATGCGCGTTTTCGCCACGGATATGGTCAAAAAAATGATGGGCAGGTTCGGCATAGCCGAAGACGAACCCATAGAAAACAGTATGATAACCCGCAGTCTGGAAACCGCCCAGACCCGCATAGAAGGCTTCAACTTTGACGCCAGAAAACACGTTCTGGAATATGACGACGTCATGAATCTCCACAGAAAAACAGTTTATGCTCGGCGTCGGAAAATGCTCATAGGCTCCGATGACGAAGTTTTTGCCGAACTGGTGAATATAATTGACCAAAATGACCAAAACATCTCGGATGCGATTAAAACCAAGAGAGAAATGTTCGGCGAAGCCGGTTTTGCGGCAGCTTTACGCCGTCTTTTTCTCCAAGCCATAGACATGTTTTGGGTGGAGCATCTGGAAGCCATGGATTATCTGCGCTCATCCGTAAACCTGCGCGCCTACGGCCAGAGAGACCCTCTGGTTGAATACAAGAGAGAGGGTCTGAGCCTGTTCAAATCAATGCAAACCGGCATAAACGCCCAAGTCATAAGCATGTTGCCAGGTCTCCGCGGCGGGGCGATTGAAATGAAACCTCTCAACATTATAGAACAGGACGCCAGGAGTATCCTCGGCCGCGAAAATGTTATCCACGCGGACAAAAGGGGCAGAAATGATAAGATAATCGTTGTAAAAGAAGGAAAAGAAAAGGAAATTAAGTTTAAAAAACTGCCGGATTATTTGAGAGACGGCTGGATGGAAAAACAGCGGAGCGAGAAATAAAAGAAAAATAAAAGAATAACAAAAGACAAAAAATGCTTGAAGTCGTTATCGCTCAATATGGCCTGGCGGCATTGTTTATAGGGACGTTTTTGGAAGGTGAGATAGTGGTTATTGCCGGCGGACTCCTCTCGCGTCTGGGATTCCTCTCCCTCACATGGGTTTTAATTGTCGCCTTCGTCGCCACATTTGCCGGCGACCAATTTTTCTTTTATCTGGGCAGGAAGAAAGGCACGGAATTTCTAGAAAAGCGCCATCGTCGCCATTGGCGCGCGCGGGTGGAAAAGGTCCACGACCTCATTCATAATCATCAGAACAAAATCCTCTTTGGCTACCGTTTTCTCTACGGTCTGCGCATACCGACTCTCTTTGCTATAGGCACCAGCGAGCTTCCGACGAAGAAGTTTGTTTTGCTCAATCTCTTGAACTCCGCTGTCTGGTCAGTAATTTTCGTCCTCGGCGGCTATTTCTTCGGCGAATTTTTCGCTCTGCTCGTGGGCAACGTAAAAGACTACGAGAGAGAAGTTCTGGTCGGCGTCGCCGCGGTCGCTATAGCCATCTGGCTGTGGTCTATAGTGAAAAACAAGGAAGAGTACAACTAATTCTGATTTTTTGGTACAATCTCGATATGAAAAAAATAATTCACTTTTTTGACAAACTGGAAGACAGGGTCCGCGGCAGTCTGAGCCGGATTCCGATTCCATATTCGATCATAGGCGGCGTCTTGGTCGTTTTGTTTTGGCGCGCCATCTGGCATACGGCCGATATACTCATGGCCAAAGGCAATATTCTCGGCTTCATTTTCTACGAACCCGTTCAAGTCGTCATCACCACGGTCGGACTGCTCATAACCGGTCTCGCCGTTTCGGTTTTCATCGGCGACCGCATCATCATATCCGGTCTGCGTCATGAGAAAAAAATAGAAGAGAGGACCGAAGAGCTCGTGGAAGAAGAGGAGGTAACTCTCCTCGGCATACGCAACGAGATTCGCGCCCTGCGCAAGTACGTGGAAACGCTCAAAAAATAGTAGGCTCTATTATACGGCATTTGTAGACGAAGTTACATTTCATGTGCGGGCAGGCAAGGGAGGCTCCGGCGTGGTGCGCTGGCTCCATGAAAAAGGCAAAGAATACATGGGGCCGGCCGGAGGCAACGGCGGCAGAGGCGGCGACGTGTATGTGGAAGCCGTGCGCGACATAAACATATTGGCGAATTACAGAAATGTAAAACTCTTCC
>JBBTTH010000040.1:0-4624 GCA_038064295.1 Patescibacteria group bacterium | reverse complement strand
AGTATTTTTGGAAACCGACGAAGAAATACTGCCGCCGTTTTTTCTGATTATGTCTCCGGCATGGATGCGTTCCAGCGTCGGCAACGTTCCTGTGAGAACAAAAATCATACCGGAAAATTTCCCATTATTATTTACCGCCACTTTTTTGATTTTTATTTCCCGCAACAGTCTCGCCAGCATTTTTTTGTTGGCCGGATTCCTGAACCAGACGAATGCGGATTCCGCCACCACTGTGCCTATGTCTGGAATGATTTCCAGCTCTTCTACCGTCGCTTTTGACACGGCGTCCACGGTTTTGAAATTTAGGGCGAGCAGATGAGCGGTCTCCTCGCCGACGTGGTCTATGGAGAGACCGGTCAAAAGCCGAGGCAAAGTGGTTTCTCTGGCTTTTTCGATAGATTCCAGCAAATTGTCCGCTGATTTTTCGGCAAAACGAGGTAAGGCAAGCACATCATCTCTTTTTAACGTAAAAAAATCGGGAAAAGTGGAAACGAGTCCGGCATTCATGAGAGCCTCCACAACTTTCGGCCCGCATTCGGCTATGTCCAGTCCGGCCTTTGAAGCGAAATAGCGCAGTTTCCGCTTTTGCAGAGTTTGGGAATCGCGAACGACACAGCGATGCGCCGCCTGTCCCGGAGCTCTCTCTATACTGCCGTCTCCCCCGCACTCGGAAATGTGTGTCGGAAAGATAAAAGGCTTTTCTCTGCCGGTACGCAATTTTCTGACCACGGAGACGATATCGGGAATGATATCTCCGGCTTTTTGGAGTATTACGGTATCGCCTATGCGCACATCCAGTCGCTTGATTTCGTCTTCATTATGGAGAGTGGCGCGCGATACGGTTGAACCGGCAACCAGGACAGGACGCAAGACGGCTACGGGAGTAATCACTGCCGTGCGGCCGATTTGAAAAACAATATCCGTGAGAACAGTCGTCACCTGCTCCGCCGGAAACTTGAAAGCTATGCCCCAGCGCGGCGCCTTGCCCGTATAACCCAAGGCTTCCTGAAATCTCATTTCATTCACTTTTACGACTACGCCGTCTATGAGATAGTTTTCTTTGGTGTTCTTTTTCTTCCACTCCCGCCAATATGAAATGGCGCCATCTATATCGCTTTCATGCTTCCAGTGTCTGTTCACTTTGAAGCCGAGACTGGCCAAAAGCTCGAGCTCCTCGCCCTGGCTTTCCGGTATCGTTCCGTCAAAACGGGCTATGTCGTAGACGAAATTGTCCAGCCTACGCGCGGCGGCGATTTTCGGGTCAAGCTGGCGGATGGAGCCGGCGGCCACGTTCCGAGGATTGGCATAGAGAGACTTGCCCGCTTTTTTCTGCCGGCGATTTAGTCTTTTCAGATTTGATTTGGATATCCATACTTCGCCTTCCACGATGATATTTTCGGGTTTGGCCAGTCTGAGGGGCACGGAATGAATGGTCCGGACATTTTGGGTGACATCCTCGCCTACGACGCCGTCACCGCGGGTGGCGGCCCTGACCAGAACGCCTTTTTCATATTCCAAAACTATTTTCAGGCCGTCAATTTTCAGCTCGCATATGTATGTCGGAATCTCTTCCCTTCCCGTTTCGGCTTTTATGAATTTTTTGACGCGCTTGTCAAAATCCCTCATATCTTCTTCAGTGAAAGCATCGTTGAAAGACCATTGAGCGACTTTGTGAGCGACTTTTGCGAATTCCGGCAGAGGCTCTCCGCCCACTCTCTGTGTCGGCGAATCCGCAGTTTTTAATTCTGGATGTTTTTTTTCTATATCTTCAAGCTCTCTTATGAGCGTATCGTACGCCGTATCAGATATCTCCGATTTGTCCAGAGTATGATAAAGCTCGCGATGGCGGTTAATTTCACCGCGCAGTTTAGCCGCGCGTTTCCCAATGTCGTGAGGAGTCTTCATAGCACTATGATTACGCGTTTTAGGCGAAAGTTCAAGCTGTTTTTTTATTAAAGTAAAGGCAATTTATCGAGCGACGCTTTGTCTATTCCCCAGACTTTCTGCGCAAAGGCTTCATGGATATCTCGCAACTCGGGCGATTTCAATGCTCTGAGCACGATAATAATCACCGCGATACCGACAATACCAGCGCATAATCCCTGCATAAACACACCGTAGAGAGTAGTCAGACCGAATATGCCGTCAAATATATGAAGCGAGAGATAAGAAGCGTATCCACCGATGATAGATGCGGAAGACGAATGGAAAACAGTCCGCATGATAGGCGCGGTAAAACTCGGAAACTCTCGGACAAATGATCGCCAATGGAGATAGAGGTTTAGAAAGGCGCCGAGAGTGAATGCCAGAGGCAACATGAGAACTGATGAATCGTATGCTCCGCTGGTCTTCAAAAGCGATTGTATGAAATAGGCAAAATCGGGCGCGAAACGGTAGAGCTTTATGAGACCAAAACCCAAAATGACAGTAACGACAGTTGATATGATATTCATGACGAGCGGTTTGGCTGTCTTGCCTTCGGCATAAAAAGAGCGGACAAAGAGCAACATCAAGCTCTGAGCCACGGACGATAAGACAAAGAGGGCCAGAGCGGCGGCGGAGAGCTTGGTATCTGACCAACTGAATTGGCCGGAACCCAAAACCACGCGGACAATCTGCGCCCGGAGGACGATAAAGAGCACAGTTACAGGCACGGACCAGAATATGACGTGCTTTACTGCGGCAATCATGCGAGACAAAAAGCCTTCCCTGTCGTGCTCCGCCATGAGACGGGCCAGGACCGGAAAGGCGGCCGACGAATAACTGGCGCCGATTATGGACAGAGGCACCGACTGCAGGTTCAAAGCCAGGTTAAAAATCGATATGGAGCCGGCACCGAGGAAAGAGGCAAAAGACACGAGGCCGAGATTGGTCATCTGCTGGGAGGAAAGCGTGATTGTGCGGGGCAGGGACAGTCTGACTACCCTCTTTATCTTGTGCCAGTCAAAACGGAAACTGACCCGGGGAAAAAGTCCGTCTCTCATGACCAGCGGTATCTGAGCGAGAGACAGGAGTAAAGCGCCGAGAACGACGCCGAACGCCAAGCCGTTGACAGACCAGTATGGCAAGAAAAACACGACGCCGAATATGATGCCTATATTGTAGAGCGGATACGACAGAGCGTAGACGAGAAAGCGGTTTTGAATCTGGGTTATGGAAGCAAAGAACGAAGCGATACCGAGAAGCAGGGGGGAGAGGAGGAGGATGCGCGAAGCGCTCACGAGCGTATCGCCAAAACCCAGAGCAAAGAGATTCGGGAAGAGAGCGCGGTCAAGCCACGGCATGAGAAAATAAGCTATGCCGCAGACGATAATGATGAGAAATGAGAAGGCTGAAAACAGGCTCTGGATGGACGACTTGAGCTCGTCTGCACTCTTGGCTTTGCTCTCCATGAGGAACGGCACGAGTATGGAAGTCGAGACGAGAGACGCGACAGTTATGAATATGAAGTCGGGAATCCTGAAAGCGGCAAAATATACGTCGAGATCCGGACCGGCGCCGAGAGTGTGCGCCAGGAGCCTGTCGCGGATGAGAGCGAACAAGAGCGATGCCCCGGTCGATAGGGCCAAGAGATACGCGGCTTCGTGGAGATTCGTAATCTCCCTGCCCGCGCCGCGGACGAAAGACAGGATTTTTTTTACCATTCTATATTTCTTCTTTTGTGGCGGTTTCTCTCACCGGAGCGGAAGTTCTCTTTTCCGGCGCCGGCTGATTGGACAGCGGCGCCCGGCCAGATTCCAGATTGGACAAAATGGCCTTTATTTCCGCATTATCCGGATTGGTCGTTTCCAGGTCTCTGAATTGCAAGAGGGCTTCGGCTTTTTTCCCTGTCTGATAGAGAGATAGACCCAAGAAGTATTTGGCGTTGGCGTATTGCGGATTGAGCGCCACCGCTCTCTCCAGAGCGAAAACCGCATTTCCATATCTTTTTTCGTTGTAATAGAGCAGACCGAGCTGGAGAAAGACCCCAGGGTCGGAAGGAGACAAGGTTGCCACCGCTTCAATTGACCGGATGGCGTTTTGCACGTCATTTTCGGCTATCTGGATTTGGGAGAGCAGGAATATGGCGCTAGCATAGTCATTTTTCTTTTCAAGCGAGCTGGAGATGAGGTCTTTGGCCGCTTTATTGTCTTTGTGGGCTGTTTCCAAACGGGCCATGACCAGGTAGATTTCCGGACTTTCCGGATTTCTCGCCAGAGCCGACTGATAGGACGCCTTGGCGTTTTCATAGGCGCCGGAAATATTGAGCGGCACGACCGCTTCAAAAACCCGGCCGAGGGCCAGATGATTTCTGTAATTTGTCGAGTCGGTTCTCACGGCTCCCTGCGCGGCCCGTATAGCCAGGGAGAGATTGTCTTGAAATTGTTTCTGGGCTTCTGTCTGGCTTATATTCTGGTCGCCGAGCAGGGTGTTTATTTTTGCCAAATAGATTTCGGTCATGGATTGATAATAAATATCGCTCTCCGAAAACGCAGCCGCGTGAGCTATTCCAGCCACTGCCTGGTCCAGATTGCCGGTTTGGTTGACCGCCATGATGCTCTTCTGGAAATATATGTTTGATATCAATTTTACCGTCACAAAATAACCGAAAGCGAGCGAAGCTATGAGCAGGAGAATAGTGAGA
>JBBTTH010000039.1:0-5403 GCA_038064295.1 Patescibacteria group bacterium | reverse complement strand
TTTTGCTTTTGTCGGCATTGTCCCGGCTTCTATATCGTGTAAAAGTTTTTCTATGTCTTCCGTCTTATAAATTCTGTAGTTTGACATCGGGTGGCGGACAGCTGGGAGCTTTCCTTGCCTGTCCCAGTTGCGCAAAGTGAGGGGAGAGACCCCTAGATGGATTGCGGCGTCTTTTATTGTCATGAATGAGACAGGCATAAAGCTTGATTTATATAGACTTTAAGTATACGCCTTTGAAAAAAGTCTATCAAGGTTTGATAATGTTGATAAACTGTGTATGAATGGTGGATAAGCCAGCGCATTACACATATACTTGTCAAAAACGCTTCGCTCTCTCCTGCGAAGAGCTCGCTTTGTCCTCAGCGCTCGGATGTCAAGAACAGACCTTGACATCGCCGAGCCTCGCGCTTGCGGAGTTTCTTCCAGTATATGTGTAATGCGCTGGCTTATGAAGTGCTATAATTCAACACATAACTTCATAAACATGTTCTCAAAAAGGAAAATTCGGGTGGCTATAAACGGCTTCGGCAGAATCGGCAGAGCGTTTCTCAAGACGGCCAGAAAAAGAGAAGAAATAGATGTCATTGCCATAAACGATTTGGGCGACATAAAAAACATGGCCTACCTCCTCAAGTACGACACGGTCTACAAGACTTCACCTCTTGAGGTGAGCGTTGTGGAGGGTAGCGACCCATATCTTCTGGTAGATGGAAAAAAGATTTTTTATTTGAGCGAAAAAGAACCCTTGAAACTTCCGTGGAAAAAATTAAATATAGACGTGGTGGTGGAGGCGACGGGCTTCTTCACCTCGTATGACAAGGCAAAGGTGCATTTAGACTCAGGCGCCAAGCGCGTAGTTATAACAGCTCCGGCAAAAGGACAGTCCGCAACTTTCGGAGAAACGGTCCTCATGGGTGTGAACGAGGACAAACTTTCAACTTGCGCCATAACATCAAACGCTTCTTGCACGACCAACGCCGGCTCACCATTGCTTGCCATACTGGACGAAGCCATAGGCATTGAAAAAGCAGTACTCAATACCGTCCACGGATACACGGCCAGTCAAGGAATCGTCGATGGACCGAACAAAAAAGACTGGCGCGAAGGCCGGGCGGCCGCGCAGAACATAGTGCCTTCTTCCACGGGAGCAGCCGTCGCCACGACCAAAGCTCTGACACAGCTCGCGGGAAAATTTGACGGTATTTCAATCCGCGTGCCCGTCGTGGCCGGGTCTATTGTGGATATCACATTTATAGCAAAAAGAAACACGACCGTGGACGAGGTAAACATAACTCTCAAAAAAGCTTCCGGAACGGCGCGCTGGAAAAATATCTTTGCCGTGACAGAGGAAGAATTAGTCTCCTCGGACATTCTCGGCGACACCCACGGCTCCATAGCCGACCTAAAATTTACCCGCGTGGTGGACGGCAACCTGGTAAAAGTGCTCGCCTGGTACGACAATGAGATGGGGTACACATACACACTCGTGGACCATGTCATAAAAACTGCGAAATATATTTGATTTATGAAAATTTTCATCGCATCAGACCACGCCGGGTTTGAACTGAAAAAATTCCTCGCGGAGAGGTTGTCCTTGGCCGGCCACGACGTACGGGATTTGGGGCCAAAAGAATTCAATCCGGATGATGATTATCCCGATTTTGTTTCTCTGGTGGCCGAGGAAATTTCACGCGAACCCTCTAGCGTAAAAGGAATCGTCATAGGCGCTTCGGGGCAGGGTGAGGCCATGTGCGCCAACAAATTCTATGGTGTCCGGGCGGCAGTCTATTATGGGGGTAATCAGGATATAATAAAGTTTTCCCGCGAGCACAATGACGCCAACATCCTCTCCCTTGGTGCCACATTTCTCTCTCCGGCAGAGACTATGATCGCGGTAACTCTCTGGCTGGCGACTCCTTTTTCCGGAGACGAGAGACACAGACGTCGTCTACAAAAACTTTTCAATATCACCCATAAATAAACCATCAATCTAAAATTATGGCTGAAATAATCCCGGCAATACTGCCAAAATCATATGGGGAGCTTGAAACCAAACTTGATATCGTCGCGGCACACACGAATGCGGTGCAGATAGACATATGCGACGGGGTATATGTGCCGAACCGCACATGGCCGTACATTAGAGGCGCGAGCGATAAAATGGGTGACCGAATTTTTGAGAGTCTGGTGAATCAAGAAAAAGCTTTGCCTCATTGGGAAGAAATTGATTTTGAGTTTGATTTGATGGTCAAAAATCCTCACGAAAAAATTCCGGATTTTATTTCCGCCGGCGCTTCAAAAATTATTGTCCACAAAGGAAGTGTTGATGAAACGGAACTTGCAAACATCGTTCGCGATTATGGCAAACATTCCGGGGAACTCGAACCGTTTGATGTGGAACTCGGCATAGCTCTCAAACCTTCCGATATTGTCGATTCAATCAGAGAAATCGCCTCCCAAATTCATTTTGTCCAGGTTATGGGCATTTCTAAAATCGGCTTTCAGGGACAAAAATTTGATAGTCGGGCCGAGGATTTGGTCCGTGCACTCAAAAGCACCTATCCGACCTTGCCGATTTCTGTCGACGGCGGTGTGACTTCCGATACGGCAAAACTGCTGGTATCGGCCGGCGCAGACCGTCTTATCGTCGGTTCATATCTGTTTAATGCGACCGATTTTTCTGGTACACTAGAGAGACTTGGTTTTCTAAAGGAATTTTACGGCGCATAATGCCAATCACTCCTTCAAAAATTAAAGAGCTGGAAATAAAAGCGAACCAGATCCGCCAGTCGATTATAGAAATGCTTCTAAAAGCCGGCTCGGGGCATACCGCCGGGCCTCTCGGCATGGCTGATGTTTTTACAACGCTCTATTTTCATACTCTAAAACACAAACCCGAGAAACCGGACTGGCCGGAACGCGACCGGCTGGTGCTCTCAAACGGCCATATAGCGCCCGTGCTCTATGCCACCATGGCTCACGCGGGCTATTTTGCCGTTTCCGAACTGAAAACTCTGCGCCAGTTCGGCACGCGTCTCCAGGGGCATCCTCACAGAGAATATTTGCCTATGCTGGAAACTTCATCGGGACCTCTGGGTTGCGGACTCTCTCAAGCTGTCGGCATGGCCCTCGCGGACAGGATGGACCACGGCAGGGAGACAGAGAGAAGAATTTATTGCCTCACTTCTGATGGCGAACATGACGAAGGAAATACATGGGAAGCCATAATGCTCGCCGGTAAAGAAAAGTTAAACAATCTTGTGAGCGTCGTGGACAGGAACAATATCCAAATAGATGGATACACGGAAGATATCATGCCGTTGGAACCATTTGCGAACAAGTACATCAGCTTCAATTGGCATGTCATAGAAATAGACGGCAATGATATAGGCGAGATCGCTCGGGCTTTCGACGAGGCAAAAACAATTTTTGAGAAGCCGACGGTTATCATAGCCCACACCGTCCCGGGAAAAGGCGTGGCGGAGTTTGAACGCAAATACGAATGGCACGGCAAGGCGCCGAACAGAAAAGAGGCTAATCTCGCCCTAAAAGAGCTCCGGACGCTGGGGGGTAAAATAAGAAGCGAACACGAATAAACCACAAATATGATTCCTCTTTCACAAAAATTGAACCCGAAAGTGTTTGATAAAGATGTGGAACAGATTCCTATTCGCAAAGGCTTTGGCGAGGGGCTTTTGGCCGCGGGAGAGAGGAACGAGAGGGTAGTGGGACTGTGTGCCGACCTCACCGAGTCTACCCAGATGCATCTCTTCAAAGAAAAATTTCCGAATAGATTTATTGAAATGGGAGTGGCCGAGCAGAACCTGGTCACGGTGGCGTCTGGTATGGCGACTATGGGTAAAATTCCTTTTGTTTCTTCTTATGCCATGTTTTCTCCCGGGAGGTGTTGGGAACAGATCAGGACGACCATCGTCTACAACGACGTGCCGGTCAAAATCATAGGCTCTCATGCAGGAGTTTCTGTGGGACCGGACGGCGGCACGCACCAAGCCATAGAAGATATCGCTCTCATGCGTGTTTTGCCAAATATGATTGTCATTTCTCCATGCGATGCGATTGAAGCCAAAAAAGCCACTCTGGCGGTCGCGCAGACGAAAAACCCGACATATATACGCCTCGTCAGAGAAAAAACACCTGTCATAACCACGGAAGAGACACCTTTTGAAATAGGCAAGGCACGAGTCTATTTTGAACCCATCGCTGGAAAACCCGATGTCGCCATCATCGCTACGGGCGCTTTGGTTTTTAAAGCTCTGGTTGCAGCAAAAGAATTGGAAAAAGAAAAAATCGGCGTGACCGTTATAAATCTCTCTACAATCAAACCGCTGGATGAAAAAACCCTGCTCCAAGCGGCAAAATCCGCCGGCGCCGTCGTCACGGTGGAAGAGCATCAGATAGCGGGGGGTATGGGTGGCGCTGTCGCGGAATTTTTGGCGGGCATCCATCCCGTACCTATGGAATTTATAGGTATCCGAGACAAATTCGGTCAGTCAGGCGCGCCCGACGAGCTCCTGGAGCACTACGGCATGGGCGTTTCGCATATAAAAGCAGCTGTTTTAAAAGTTTTGAAGAGAAAAAAGTAACAAACCGAAAGGAAAAGGTGAATCGAGAAAACGAAACCGAGGGCACGACGGTACCCGAGCTTAAGAAAATTTTTAGCAAAAAATTTTCTGGTCGTTTTCGAGAGACATCTTTTCCTTTCGGTTTGTTACATTATTACCTCTTCTTTTCTTCCGTCCAAAGCATTTTTTATAGTTTCGGTGTCCGAATATTCGAGCTCCGTTCCCGTGGAAAGCCCACGGCCGAGAATGGATACTTTGAGAGAGTATTTTTTGACGATAGGGGATATCAGGTCTTCTACGAACTCGCGCGTATGCTCTCCTTCACTGTTTAGAGAAAGAGCCAGAATGATTTCTCTCAAACCGTTTTTCACCCGGCGTTCAATCGTCCGCGCCAGCTCCTTTGTCCGTATTTTGGATTCCGGTTCTTTTTCTATGAGAGAAAGTTGACTGCCGAGGACAAAATAGTAGCCGTTATAGACTTTGCTTTTCTCCACCGCGTCCAGGTCCACGTCCTTTGCCACGAGCATGAGAGAAGCGGCATCTCTGGAATCGTCGGAGCAGACGGAGCAAACGGAAGCGTTTGGGTTTTTCCTGTCAAAAAAACGGAAACATGAGCCGCACATTGTGACTCGGGAAGCCAGTTCGGTGATTTCTTTTGCCAGAGTATTTCTGTAGCCGTCGGCCGTACCGAGCAGGAAATAGACAAATCTCTTGGCCTGCCTGGGCCCTATGCCGGGAAACTGGCGGAACAATTCATGCAGGCGATTCAAATGGTCCATGGATAAATTATAGCAAAAGAAATAAGCGGAGTGGGGGGGTG
>JBBTTH010000038.1:0-5541 GCA_038064295.1 Patescibacteria group bacterium | reverse complement strand
CGACGTGCGCACGCCACGCGGACAAATCATAGGCAGACTATCATTTGATGTTGTTTCTTCCGCCGGAGAAGAAGAAATTATCACTGTTATCAAATAGTATTGATAAAAAAAAGCATTATGATATAGTCCTCGTGTAGCCAAAATTTAATTAATCTCACATTTTATGAATAAAAAAGGAGTCGTTATCGTTGTAATTATCGCCGTTCTCGTCGTCATAGGCTATATGGCCTGGAGCGGCAAGAACTCCTCTGTATCGGTTCCTACAGCCGATTCGGACGTGTCTACGGAAGAAAACAAGGTCAGTCGCGATGATTTCGCCGTTACAGACAAGGATACGACTGATGCGGCTCTGCTCGCCCGTTTGGCTAGCGTATCCGTCTCGGCGAGCGAGAGCGGTAGTCGCACGGCTCTCCAAAACGGCAAGGCGCAATTCACGTCCGAGGGCGTAAAAGGCACAATTGTTCTCGGTGATGTGGCGGTGGAGAAAACCGTAGATGGCGCGAAATACGTCGTCGCCAGTTTGTCCGTCAATTCCGGCGGTTCGGGGACATTTCATTATGTCGTTCTGTTTGAGGACAAGGACGGCAGTCTCACTGACAAATCTTATTCTCCCGTCGGTGACAGGGTGAAAGTTACCGGTCTGCGCGCTGACGATGTCTCCGGCGGTCTGGTGGTTTCCGTTTCCTACATGGACCATGACAAGGGCGAGCCTCTGTCGGCGGCTCCTACGGTTCCTCGCACGAAAATTCTGGTTGTAGATGGCGGTGTGTTCAATCCGGCAAAGGAGATTACTTTGTAGAATATAAAAAAAGGTGGCGTCTCCACTCGAACATCCCTTCTGCACCTTTTTTGTTACAATATCCTCATGGAAAAAAGGAAGAAGCGGAGGCTGTTTTCGGACATGGCAGTCGTGGTAGTGAGCATTCTGGCCGCCTGGGCTATCGCGGAGAGTCCTCTCATTGACCGTTTTATATTTGCCTTGGACGGCTTTTATATCCTCAATTCTTTTACCGTCGGGCTTTTTTTTACCTCTGCTTTTACCACCGTGCCGGCGATTGTCTTTATAGCCAAGCTCGCTCACATATATCCGCCATATGTCCTGGCTCTGGTCGGCGGTCTCGGCGCCCTTGTAGGCGATTTCATCATATTCAATTTTATCAAAGGCCACATATCGGAAGACGTGTCGTATCTGTTTTCAAAATCAAAATCCCGGCGCATCAGGCACTTGTTTGAGTACAGGTTCGTGCGGTGGTCGCTGGCTTTTCTGGGCGCTCTGGTTATCGCCTCGCCTCTGCCGGACGAGCTCGGCCTCACTCTCATGGGACTCTCCAAAATATCTCCCCTGCGTTTCGCTTTCATTTCATACACATTCAATACCATAGGCATATTTGTCATAGCTTCTATCGCAAGGGCGGTTTAAGAATAAGAATATCGTCTGTTGTTATTTATCAAGGTCTGATTGTAAGGCTCTACATGGGCTTTGTATGTAAAAACAGTAGATATAACCTCCGAATATGCTAAAGTCATTTCATGACACTCATTTTGGACGGAAAAATTGCCCGCGATTTCTATAAAAAAGCTCTCGTGGAGAGAGTAGGCAGACTTTCCTGTGTTCCGGCTCTTTCAATAATTCAAATTGGCGACGACAAAGAATCGTCAGTATACATTGAACAAAAGAAAAAATTTGGTTTGTCGATTGGTGTTAAAGTTTATCATATCAAATTGTCAACAGACGTGACATTTGATGAAGTCGCCGATGTCGTCAAAAGAGAAAATTCAAATCGAGAAATTTCCGGTATCATTATTCAGTCGCCCGTGCCTGAACATTTGGATTTTATAAAACTTGTAAATCTCATAGACCCAAAACGAGATGTTGATGGTCTGACAGACGAAAATCAAGAACTTTTGGCAGAAGGCAAACCTCGATTCGTTCCGGCGACTGCCCACGGTGTCATGCTCCTCTTGGATTTTTACAAGATTCCAGTTTTGGGTAAAAAAGTGGCTGTCGTAGGACGTTCGCGCCTAGTCGGTGGTCCGATAGCTAAAGTTATGGGGATGAAAGGCGCGAATGTCACGGTTTGCCATTCAAAAACCCCAAATACCGCCGAAATTACAAGACAATCGGATATCGTCATAGTAGCCGTAGGCAGACCGGAGTTTATAAATCGTTCATATATAGGAGAGGGAGCTGTAGTCATAGATGTAGGTATAAATAGTGTATATGGTGAATATAGTGAAAAATTAGAAGAAGAAATTCCGAAGCGAAAACTAACGGGCGATGTGGATTTCAGTAATGTTTTCGACATTGTCTCGGCTATTACACCGGTACCAGGCGGCGTGGGCCCCATGACAGTTCTCTCTTTATTTGATAATCTGGTTTCTCCTTCTCCATAAAAAATTATTAAAAATTAAAATAAAAATGTTGAACTATTACATTCGGTTGACTTTGGCGAAGGGGAGATGGTATCCTATAAGTATCAGCCCCTCGGGGCGGTTTTTATTAAAGAAAATCTGGCGCAAGCAAAACGTACAAAAACATGAAATTAACGGACTATATTAGAGACACACGCGGGGAGATGAAGCATGTAAACTGGCCGACCAGACGCGAGGCCGTCAATTATACCCTGCTCGTCATAGGTATCTCGCTCGCGACCGCTCTCATCCTGGCTTTGGCCGATTACGTCTTTGGTCTCGGCATTGAAAAAATTATTTTATAACGGCTTTGAATTTGTTTAAAAAATAAAACCATGTCAAAACAACAGACAGGCGGGGAGCGCCATTGGTACGTCATACACACATACGCCGGATATGAAAACGCCGTCGCCCGAAATTTGCGCCAGCGCATAGAATCGCTCGCCATGCAAGACAAGATTTTCGGCGTTCTGGTGCCGACAGAAAAGAAAATAAAAGTAAAAGGCGGCAAGCGCGTGGAAGAAGAGGAAAAAATTTATCCGGGATATATTTTGGTGGATATGATTGTGACTGATGATTCATGGTTTGTCGTGCGTAACACTCCCCGCGTGACCGGTTTCGTCGGTTCCGGTGTCCATCCCGTGCCGCTCCTACAAAAAGAAGTTGATGTTTTGATGGGACGGATGGATTCGACGACAGTCAAACATACCATTGATTTGGCCGCGGACGATGCGGTAAAAATTTCCGACGGCCCATTCAAGGACTTGGAAGGCAAAGTGTCGGAAGTCGATTTTGACCGCGGCAAAGTCAAAGTGCTGGTATCCATGTTCGGGCGGGAAACTCCCGTAGAGCTGGATTTCTTGCAAGTTAAGAAACTTTGATATAACCTCTTATAATCCAATCGTTGATTAAAACCATATGGCAAAGAAAATTACAAAAATGCTGAAACTTCAGATTCCGGGCGGCAAGGCTGTCCCTGGCCAGGCATTGGGCCCCGCCCTGGGCAGCGCAGGCATAAATATAGGCGAATTTGTCAAACGTTTTAACGACGAGACGAAAACTCGCGTCGGCGAACTGATACCCACGATTATTCAGGTCTATGACGACCGCAGTTACAAATTGATTTACAAAACCGAGCCGGCCTCAAAGATGCTTCTCAAAATCCTCGGTAAAGAATCCGGGTCAGGCAAGCCGAATTCGGTCAAAATCGGCACGGTGACAAAAGCCCAGGTCAAAGCCATAGCGGAAAAGAAAATGGCGGATTTAAACGCAAACGATATAAATGCGGCCGTGAAAATGATAGAAGGCACGGCGCGAAATATGGGGATAGAAGTAAAATAAAAGAATAGAAAAAACAGCGGATACAAGTCTTGCGCTACTCGGGACGGGACCCTTGCCTAAGGGCAACCCCATCCCTCCGTTGCTCAGACCTGTATCCGCTGTTTTTTCTAAATTTTAAACTTCGCTTTCAGCCCTCTGATATCGCCCTTCTGAATGAGTTCTATTTCTTCTTCATCTTTACCCAAAAGTCCTGGATTTGAACGAATGGCGCCGTGGACGATGTCTCTCTTGCTGTATCTGTTTGTGGTGTCGGTTATTTCCTCTCCTGTTTCTTCAAAAACAATCTGGCAGAATCTCTCGCCCGGGTATAGCCTGATTGTCTGATGTCCGGTATTGTTTCTCACGGGCACGACCAGCTGGCCCTCGTATCCGCAATCAACTATGCCTGTGAGGTCCACGGACAGCCCCCGGCGGTTTACGGACGAACGGGGATAGAGCACAGCCATGATGTCGCGAGGCATGATTATTTTTTCCAGAGTGGAGACGATGACATATTCTCCCGGCAGGAGCTCGAAATACTGGCCTTGTTCCAGCTCAATCACCTCAAAATATTCCGGCCGCTTTTTATCAAAATGGTCCAAAGACAGAGCTTCGCGCCCGCGCGGCGTGAGATGCCATGATTTCGGAACGAGAAACGTATAGCCGAGGCGCAGGTCAACGGCATGAGGGCGCAACTGGAAAGAATCCAGGATTGGTGAAAATTTAAGAGAGCCGGATTTTATCCTATCCGCAATTTTTGTTTTTGTGAGAATCATGAAGAATTTCTTGTTTGGTCTCGTTTGGATTTCATTATGGCCTGATTACCGCATATTCCAATAATACAGCCCCGCCGCCCATAGGGCGAGCCTCTCTCAGTTCCAGTTTTGTTTCAAAACTGTCGCTCAAAAGCGGGAGCCCCCGGCCAAAGAGCACCGGTTCAACCGTGATATAGAGCGTGTCAACCAAGCCTTCTTTCATAAACGAAGTATAAACGTCCGCGCCGCCGCATATCGCCAGTTCTCGCACGCCTTCTCTCCCCAGTCTAAAAACGAGCTCTCTCGGCGACTCGGCAGACACCTCTATGCCATGCGTGCCGCCGAATTTTCTTGTCCGGGAAAGTACGATATTCCTCCTCTCCGGCAGGGCGCGTCCTATAGTCTCAAAAGTTCTTGAACCCATGACTACGACACCCGCCCTCTTTGTCGTTTCCCTGAAAAAGTTTTTGTCGGCTTTTGATGTCCACGTCGTCGCATGGTTATGGTCTTTCGCTATGAATCCGTCCGCTGTCAGAGCCGCTATGATGAAAGTTTTCATGGAAGTTTCATTTTGCAAGTTTTACAGCACGATTTTCAGACCTTTTATGGCTTCGCTCGGATTATACTGCGCCGCGAGGTTTCCTATAATCGTCTCTGCCAGGGTCCTGTCAGATTCTTCCGCTCTGTCAAAAGCGTTTTCCGGCAGGCATAAAACCACGTCCTTGTGGTCGTTTGTTCTCCCCATAATTTCATTTGCCGTCTCGTAATGGATGTCATAAACATGGGCGTTTGAAATTGAGTGGGTATATATACCGGGCTTTACCCCAAGCTTTTGGGCCAATATGCATTGGAGCAAGGCGAAACCGGAAACATCAGACGGAGCGCCCAGGATAAAATCGTTTGACCTGATTATATTGTGCATGTGGAGCTTGCCGCCAATGATATTTATGGTGAAAGTGTACGGACAAGGCACGTTTTTTTTCTTGAATAGGGAGAGACCGTCCTGGGCCGGGTCCCATGTGACGATGACGCCGTGCCTAGATGAAGGTTCTCT
>JBBTTH010000037.1:0-10314 GCA_038064295.1 Patescibacteria group bacterium | reverse complement strand
ACGAACTTTTTCGCTTTTTCCAGAGCCGATTCCGTCTTTTCTAAATCAAAAATTTCTATATTGTTTTTTATGCCAAAGATGTAGGGCTTGGCGCTGGGATGCCGGCGCGAGCGATTCTGCCCGAAATGGGCGCCGACCTGAAACATCGCCTCAATCGCCGATTTTTTCTCTTTTAATGCCATAAATATAGTCCAGAAAGTCTAACATGTCGGCTTCAAAAAGGCAATTTTTTTATTCATTTTCTCCGTTATTTTGCAAAATTTCGCCTTTGAAATTTGCCAGAGTTTCTATGATATCGCCGATTCTTTCGCCAGAGAGGATGGTTTCTATGTTGTGCCAGGATTGTTTTACGCGATGGTCGGTGATGCGGTCCTGAGAGAAATTGTATGTGCGGATTTTTTCAGAGCGGTCGCCGGTGCCGAGCTGGCTCTTCTTGTCGGTGGCGAATTTTCTGGCATTTTCTTCATCCTGCCTTGCCTGCAATTTGGCCATGAGCATTGACATGGCCCTCTCGCGGTTTTTCAATTGACTGCGTTCGGAAGTCACGCGCACATCGAGCCCCGTCGGTCTGTGAATGAGCCTGACTGCCGTTTCCACCTTGTTTACGTTCTGCCCGCCCTTGCCGCCCGCGCGGGAAAACTCCATATCTATGTCCATCGGATTGACTTTCACTGTCATGTGTTTTTTTATGGGCAGTATGGCGATGGCCACGGTTGAAGTATGGACTCTGCCCATCTTTTCCGTCACTGGCACTCTCTGGACGCGATGGACACCGGTCTCGTAGCGCAATTTTTTATAGATGTCCTTGCCGTGGATTTCCAGAGAAACTTCCCTGTATCCACCGACATCCGCTTTTGACTCGTCTAAAACATAGACTTTCCAGTTTTGCC
The DNA here is from genome assembly GCA_038064295.1 of Patescibacteria group bacterium. Classification (GTDB taxonomy): domain Bacteria; phylum Patescibacteriota; class Minisyncoccia; order Phycocordibacterales; family UBA6065; genus UBA6065. The sequence goes on along the minus strand of JBBTTH010000037.1, from coordinate 9,424 downwards.
ACCGCGCATACGCGCAGTACATATTGGAAAGTTCCTCCGCAAACAGAGCGGCTTCGTTTCCTCCGGTTCCCGCGCGAATTTCTAGGATGACTTCGTTCGGAAATTCCTCCTCATCTTTTTCCGATGTCTCTATAGTCTCTATCTGGCGAGCGATGTCTTTTTTCTGTGTTTCAATATTGATGAGCTCCGCGGCGCCCATTTCCTTCATATTCGGGTCGGCTTCCATGAGCGCGCGCAATTGGACTTCGTCATGCTCGAGTTTTTCGTACATATTGGCGAGATACGCCGTCTTATGATTTTTTTTGTGTTTTGCCAGGTCCATTTTGCAAAAGAAGCGAAGTTATTTTTTCGCCGTCTTTGCCTTTTTTACCTTTACGCTCCCGGCACGGGCTTTGAATTTTTCCACCCGTCCGGCCGTGTCTATCACGGTTTCATTGCCAGTATAGAAAGGATGGGAGGCCGATGAAATTTCAATATGATACAGAGGATATTCTCTGCCGTCCGTCCATTTGCCCGTTTCTCTCGTGGTTACGACGGAATTGATTAAAAAGCGGGCTTTGCTGGAATTATCCAGAAATATGATTGGTCTGTAGTTCTTTGGGTGAATTTCCTTTTTCATGGGATTCATACTATATCCAAAACTTTCCCAAAAAGCAATGTGTTTTTAGCAACCACTCGATTTACCTAAAATCGGGTCAATCATGCATTCCTGGATATTGGCGGCCTTGGCCATGACCTGAGAACCGTAGGCCGCGCCCGTACCGACAGAGCAAGATTTGCCAGAATAATACCTGCAAGCGGCATTTTTTTCGGCAGAGAACGTCTGGAGACCGGCGCCAAGGTCGGACAGATACAATGCGGAAGCCAGAATGGCGTGCTCGGGATTCCATGGATTGGCCGGCGAAACTCCGAGGGCTTTTTCTATGCGCCGGTCAAACAGGTTCCATGTGGAGGAAATAAACTGGGCCGGACCCATGGCTCCTCCCCAGCCAGTAGGCTTGCCGCGCGAGTATGAAGAAATCCAGCAGGATACTCTGGTCGCTTGCGGATTGAGTCCGAGATTTCTCGCAATGTCTAAAAAGAGCGGCACGTCCCGCGCGGGATTCATCGTACGTTGTTTTGTGTCCCCCGTTTTTACCGAAACGCCCGCACCCGTAGAATAGTCGCGCAAGTAGCATGAGCCGAGATTTTTTCCGAGACTGGTTTCCTGGGTGAGAATCGCCAATATGAACGCCGGCCGCACGCCGGTCTTGGCCGATGCGACATTTGCATAATCCAGAGCCAAACCGAATTGGATGCCGTCCGTGTCGCGCAGAGCAAACAGGGCCGTGGAAATCTGGGCGATTTTGCGCTCTTTGTCTTCTATCAGCCTGGCATAGGCCGTTTCCTGACCTTTGGTCGCTTTCAAGATATCGTTCTTTTCTATTTTTTTCCTCTGTATGACCCTCTGCGCCACTAAAATTTCTTCACGGGCGTTTGTTTCCTGGTTTTTCCTGTCTTCCAAATCGGCTTTTTCGGTTTCGGTCTCCTGCTTGAAATTCTTTACGTCTTTTATGGAAGTATTCAGGGCTTCTTTTACGGTTTCAATGGAATTAACTTCCTTCCAAAATTGCGAAAAACTCCTGTTGCCAAAAAGTATAATCGGCAGAGAAATGTCGTCGGATTCTTGGGTGTGGCGCAACAGATTGGCCATGGACTCGACGCTCCGGGACAATTTTTTCCCAAGACCATCGATAGTGATCTGTTTTGCGCCGATATCTTTGGTCAGCTTGCTTATGGCAATAGTCTTTAAATTTATTTTGGCCTGGGCCTCTTTGATTTCAGCGTCAATCAGGGCGATGTCGCGCTGGAGAGAGGTTTTCTGGCTTTTTATTTCATTGCTCCGGGCGGTCAGGGTCTCTAATTCTCTCTGAGCCTGGTCGTAATCGGCCTGGAGTTTGTCCTGATAGACTTGGGCAGAGCCGGATGATTGGGCGGAAGCGAAAACGGGCACGAGTATGGCAAGCAAAAATATAAACAGAAAACTACGTTGCATGCTTTCATTATATCCTAGTTTTTAAGCCATCTTGCATCTTACCAGCCCTGCTTGCGGCAATATAAAAAAATAAGAAGAAGCGAAAGGAAGAGCGTCTCTCGAAAATGGACGTAAATTTTCTTGCTAGAAAATTTACTAAGCTTCCTCGCCGTCGCTCGTCAGGTTCCATTTTCTCGATCCGTCCTTCCTTTCACTCCTTTTATTTTTTTATTTTCTGTTTTTTTTGTCAGTTTTCTCGGTTTTTTGGGTTTTGTCTTCCGTTTTCGCCGCTTCTCCCGCGTCTGTTTCGCCTTCTTCGGCCTCTTTGCCTTTCTTTTCAATTTCTATGGCGGAGAGGTCTATCGGCGCTGTTTCTTCTATTTCTTCTTTCGGCTCCGAAACAGAAGCGATGATGTCGTCGGCCCTCACCGCCAGGGAAACGCCATGGGGAAGCTTCAGCTCCCCGGCGGTAATGACTGATTTGAAGTCAGTCAGGCTGGATATGTCAACTGGAATCTTGTGCGGCAGGTCTTTGGGCAGAGCTTCCACCGATATGCCATGGAGCACTTTGACCAGAGTGCCACCGAGTTCTTTTATGGCCGGGGCCGTGCCGGTAAATTCCAGAGACACGTCAACTCGGATTTTCTTGCCTTTTTCAAAGACGTAAAAATCGGCATGGAGCGGCTTGCCCGTGACCGGATGGAGGTCCATGTCGTGAATGAGCGATTCAACTTCTATGCCGGGACCGGATAGTATGACTACGGTAGATTCACCGGCTTTTCTGTAAGTTTTGGCGAAATCGGCGGCATTGACGGAAATGGCTGTTGAAGGTTCTCTCTTGCCGTAAAAAACCGCGGGGATTCTGCCGGCCAGGCGTAGGGCGCTGACATCAGTTTTTTTATCCCTCTTTAGAACTTTGAGCGTTATGGCCATAGGTTTTTCAGTATATCCGGATTTTTGTTTTTGTAAATAGCGGAAAGGAAGTTTTCATGGCTGGTCTAAAACGCGAAATAAACGGCCAGGACGAAAAAAATTACGGAAACGATGATTTGCAGTTTGTTTGCGCCGGCTATATCTCTCGCCAGACCTTTTTGTATGAGCCAGCCGGCCAGTTTCGGAGTTTTTTCGCTCGCATACCTCCTCACCGTATCATCTTCTTCAAATTGCACTCCCATATGTTTATTGATTACAATAAGCTGCATTATATCACGACCTAGCGATATGTTTCATCATGTATTCTTTTGTGCCGCCAACTTTCTTGCCGGGATTAAAAATATTTGCCGGGTCAAAAATATTCTTGGTTTGCCTGAACAAAGCGATGATTTCAGGCTTGAACATTTTTTGGAGATACGGCGTCCGGATTATGCCATCGTTGTGTTCGGCCGTGATTGAACCGCCGTATGACAGGACCAGGTCGTAGACTTTGTCGGAAACTTCGTCAATGATTTTTATGTTCCGCTCGTCTCCCATATCCATGAGCGGAATGATGTGAAAATTTCCGTCGCCGGCATGACCGGCAATGGTATAGAGCAGTTTATAATCATCCAGAATTTTCCTCATTTTCGGCAAGAAATCCGACATGGCGTGAGGCGGCACTATGACATCGTCCACAAAAGGCGCCGTCCGCCTGCCCGTCATATGCCTGCGCAGGAGATTGAAGCTCTCCCGCCTGATTGTCCAATATTTCTCGGAGTCCAACTCATCCCGGGCCCGGCGCGTCTTGAAACCATAATGACTGATTTTTTTCTCCAGGCGGAGAATGGTTTGATTTATTCCCGCATCGGTCTCCCCGCTGAACTCAACGAGCAAAACCAGTTTCGGCATGCCGCCGGCGAGAACCATAAGGACTTCCGGCATGAACCGGAAAGCCAGACGCAGGAAATTCCATAATTTCATGTTGCGGATGAGCCCCGGCAGAAATTTGACCGCCAGATTCATGGTGCTGTCGTCGTATGACTCCAAACTCTCGGGATGAAACTCCAGAATATCGTTCACTATGTCCCCCAGTCGCGATATATCCGGCATAAAGATGACAAAAAGCCTGGAAACGGGTTTTATGGGCACGAGACGCATGGTGATTTCGGTTACGATGCCGAGAGTTCCCTGCGAACCGACGAGAAGCCGCGCGAGGTCAAAAGTTTTTCCGTCCCAGACATTCCACAAATAGTAGCCGGCCGAATTTTTTGAAACTTTCGGCCTGGCTTCCGAGAACGTTTTCCCGTTCTCGGAAACCATATCCCAGATTTTTTTGTACATTTTGCCCTCAAAATCTCTCTTGGCGATTTTTTCATCCAGTTCCGTTTTTGAAAGCGGTTTCACCGTATATTCATTGCCGTCTTCAAAAACAATTTTGAGCGAATTGATATATTTTTCCATCTGGCCGTAATGGAGAGTCTTTTCTCCAGCCGAATTGTTGCCTACCATGCCGCCTATAGTGTTCATATTTTTGGAAGCCGTATAGCACGGGAGCATGAGACCAAGCTTTGCGGCTTCCGGTTCAAAATCCCTGTAAAAAGTGCCTGGGAGGACTGTCGCCTGTCCGCCGAGAACCGTCTTTGAAAGCGCTTTGATGCCGCGCATATGGCGCGTAATATCCAGAATAATGGAATCATTGAGCGGTCCGCCGACCATGCAGGAACCTGCTGCGCGGACGGTGACGGACAGCTCCGGATATTTCTTCTTGTTTTCTCGGACAAAAAGCACGACAGTTTTTACGTCTTCCGCATCCTTCGGAAACAGAACTATTTTCGGCCTGACCAGGAACAAGCCGGCGTCATGAGAAAATTTTTCCAGCGTGTCATCTCCATCGTCAACATCCCCTTTGAAGTTATTCGCGAGGTGGTTTTTTAGGGCGGTAATCGAATCCATTTATATTTTGTTAAAAATTTTGAGCTTTTCTGTGACAACTTCCCGCATGGCCGAAATGGACGGCTTCATGATTTTGTACGGAGCTATTTCGTCGGGATTATCCGTGAGCGTCCGACGCAGGGCATTGCGGAAAGCCACGCGCAATTCCGTATTTACATGAATGACGGCCACACCGGCGTCTATGGCCGCCTTGAAATCTCCGGCTGAGTTGCCGGAACCGCCGTGGAGGACGAGAGGAATTTTCACAGCCTCGCTAATCTCCCGGATTCGATTGATGTTCAAAGCCGGGTCCTTACCCCCCGAGAGCATGCCGTGGATATTGCCCACAGCCGGCGCTAGCATATCCACGCCGGTCATGTCGACGAATTTTTTCGCTTCATCAGGCTTGGTCAAAAATTCCTCGCTGATTTTGACGCCAGCCGGAATTTCAGCCAAAATCCGCGACGACTTGCCTATAAAGCCAAGCTCGCCTTCGACGAGCGTATCGGGATTGACCGAGCGCGCGTACTCCACGCATTTCCTTGTCATTGAAACATTGTCTTCAAAGCGCGCCTCGGTACCGTCGTATATGATTGAATCGTAACGGGCGTCCGCCGCCTCTTTTACTTTGTCAAAGGAATAAGTATGGTCGGCATTCAAGAACACGGGTTGGCCGGTTTCGCGGATGTAGCTCTCCACCAGAGCCTTTGCTTGCGAGACGCCGATAAACGAGCGCTCACCCTCCGATACGCCTATAATCACGGGAATCCCGCGCCCCGCGGCCGCCGACAGTTCCTCGGCCGCTCTGACTACCGCCCAAAAACCTTCTATGTTGGAAATGTTGAAATGACCTATGGCGACCTTTTTTTCTACCGCCTCCGCCACATATTCGCGCAGGGTTTTCATAGACATAAGTTTATCACAAACAAAAAAAGCCACCCGCCGGCGCGACATATTTGCTATAATCATCGCATGTTTTCCAAACACATTGATTTCCTCGCCATAGGCGATATTACCACCGACGCTTTTATCAAATTGAAACAGGCGCACGTGATAGACTGCGTTAGTCATGAGAACCGTGAAATATGTCTCAGTTTCGGGGACAAAGTCCCCTATGAATCGGTCACAGTCGTGCCCGCCGTAGGCAACAGCGCCAATGCGGCTGTGGCGGCTTCCCGTCTGGGTCTGTCTGCCGCTCTGGTCGCGGATACAGGCGCGGACGAAAACGGCAGGAGGTGCTTAAAATCGCTCGAGAGGGACGGAGTGGATACGAAATTTATTTCTATCCATAAAAAAATGGAGACAAATTATCACTACGTCCTCTGGTACGACGCGGAGAGAACTATCCTCGTAAAGCATCATGATTTTCCGCGGACTTTCAGAGCGCCAGCGGACAATCCGAAATGGGCCTACATCTCTTCGCTCGGAGGCAACTCGTATGAATACCATCTGACCATCATAGAATGGCTGAAAAAAAATCCGGACATAAAAGTGGCTTTCCAGCCCGGCACTTTCCAAATAAATCTCGGCGCTCAAAAGCTAGTCAATCTCTACGGACGCGCCGATGTTTTTTTCTGCAACAGAGAAGAAGCGCGGAAAATCCTCGAAACGAACGAAAACGACATGAAGAAGCTCTTGGAAATGATACGCGGCTTGGGACCAAAAACAGTCTTTATAACGGACGGGCCGAAAGGCGCGTATGTGTATGACGGTGCAGACGCTCGTTTTATGCCTCCGTATCCCGACCCGTCGCCGCCGTTCGAACGCACGGGCGCGGGCGATGCTTTCGCTTCCACCGTCACTGCCGCTCTGGCTCTGGGAAAAACATTGGATGAAGCTCTGCGCTGGGCGCTCGTCAATTCCGCTTCGGTGGTCCAGGATATAGGCGCTCAGAGAGGTCTCTTGAATCAAGCACAAATAGAAGAATGGCTCAAAAAAGCTCCGGCAGATTATAAACCAAGAAAAATATAAACAAAAAAGAGGAACGTGCCGGGCGAGAACCTCCGCAGGGGAGGATTTGTCATAGGTCTGTCCTTGACAAATCCGACCCGAGGACTGTTCGAGAACGGCACGTTCCTCTTTTTTGTTTATTTTCTATCGCTTTCTGATTTCTTTTTTAAAAGGCGACCAGAGATGTTTTTCGATGCTCCAAAAAATATAGAGGAAGAGAATACCAAAAAGTAAGCCGGCGAGTACTTGGGACGGATAATGGACGCCGAGGTATACGCGCGAGAGGCCGATTAGAATAACCAGAGAAGTTCCGCCCCAGACGAGAATTTTGCTTTTTGGGTGCTTCAACATGAGCCAACCTAAAACCACTACGGACATGACGGCATGGCGCGACGGCAGACCGGGGGAATCTTCGCTGTCGTAGGAGATGACCCGCGAATCAACCGCATACGGACGGGGCGCGTCAAAATAATATTTTATGAAATAGACGGCAGTAAAGGAAACAGCGGCGATAATTATGATTTCCAGGGCAATCCGGCGTTTTTCTATGAGGAGCAAGGCGATGACCAAAACGGCTATCATTATCGGATATGACCCTATACCGTGGGACAGAAACCAGGCAACGGATTTCCATGCCGGACCGACGGACTGAACGGCATAGATGAGGCTGTCGTCCAGACGCGCCGCGAATTGGGATAAAGTTGTCAAAAAAGCGACCATAAATTTTTGTGATTGGCTCGCTTCAACAGCTCCGTTTCCAGCGACACCGCTATATCCCGGTCTACGGCGGGTATTATGCCTTCCGAGTCGTCTTTTTTTTCTTCTTCGTCATTTTCATGACCGGCGGTCTGTATGATGAGCTTTGAAATACCCAAGAACCGTTCGCCGAGCGTCCGTTCTATTTCTATATTCTGAATTTGGCGGTACGGGATGGCGAATTCTTCCTTTGTAAACACTCCATGCCGCAGGGTGAGAGCGTCTTCTCCGAGCGTAAAGCCCGTATTTTTGTATATAATCCTGCTTGAAATCAGAGCAGTGGTAAAAGTCATGACGGCGACAACAAAAGAAAACCACGACGCCGCGCGCAGAAAACTTGTTACGTCCGGACCACCCGCTGAATAGGAGCGGACGACGGATATGATGAGCGCTATGATTAGAAAGACAAAACCGGCGGCAGATTTCTTTGAAAAAAAATACCAGAAAGTCTTTGGCCCCAGAGTGTAGTACTGGTCAGGCGCGAACTTGGAAATAATATCGTTTGGCATGGCTATAGTATACAACAGGCGCCGTGCCGTATCATGTATAAAAACCCAGCCTCCGCTTCGCATCCTCAATCAGACAGGTTCCTCGGTCTCAGGAGAGATGTTTTGAAACCAGTTTCGTCATTTCAAACATGTTGACTACAGCCTTGCCATCGAAAACTTTCTTTAGATTCGCGTCGGCGTTTATGTTTCTCTTGTTTTTCGGGTCCTGGAGATTGTTCTTCTTTATGTAGGCCCAAATTGCCTTGACCACTTCCGACCGCGGCATGGGACCCTGACCCACCACGGCGGCCAGTTCGGAGCTCACATTGAGCGGTTTCATAAACGCGGAATTTTCTTTTGCCATATTTATTATTATTTATTGATTAAAACCGATTAAAACCTCTGGGGATATTATAGCAGATTTTTGATGATGGAGTTCTTAGTGCGGAGTGTCTGAGTTAAGTACCCCGTGGTCGAGGTATTGTAAGGGTATTCTAGCACTTCTTGGCAACTGAATTTTGAAGCCTCCGAGTCAATGATAAAATCTTGTATTCGCGACAGATAAAGATAGTATAGGTATAAACATGAAGCTAATCATTCCACTGCCAGGAGAAGATCTTCTATAACTTGGGAAGCACTGCAATGCAGTCTATGTCTGTCCGAAAGCCGGCTCGCAGCGCACAGGACCTCTGGTCGCCTACGCGGGAAAAGACCGCAAAGGACGGAATCTCGTCGGAGACATCTACTTCAACTTCCGGCGGCGAAGTTCACCCGAAGGCGGTCGAGGCATTTGCCGAGGCTGCCTGCCAGAAGCTCCGTGAACAGGGTCTGCTCGATTCGCTTGATTTATTCATAGCTTCAATCCTAGTATTATAGAGAAACTATGCGACAACAGGTGTTGAAGAAATCACATTTATAGGAATTCCGTCTTTTGCCTTCTTTTCTAAATCTTTCAAGCCTTGTTCAGAAGAGGCATCAAGTATTTCTATCCCAACGGTAGCCCCAGTATCATCAATATCAATCATCAGCCGATCGGTTATTCGGATTGTCTTTTTTATTTTGCAGTCCTTTAACCTCACATAAACTGCGTCAGCCACTTTATCGTAATCTATTTTCATAATTTATTATTGATAGTACGCTGTAATCACAAGGAATTGATTCGGTGTATCTCTAAAACCCTCCTTGCAGTATATCACCTCTATAGCCTTTTTATCATCAATTTTCTTACGTACCCTTGTACGACCATTGAAAACTGTCTCCTTGAAATCTGGCTCTCTAATTGCCTTTTTTATATGGTCGATCTGTAAATCGCGCTTCTGTATTCTGACCTGAATGTGTATTGGTAACTTGAGCTTCATATACTAGCGAT
>JBBTTH010000036.1:0-15966 GCA_038064295.1 Patescibacteria group bacterium | reverse complement strand
GAATAACATCAAGCACAATTCCTTGAATTGAAACATCCCGCCCGTTTCTAAAAATCAGCGGTTCCATATTCTTGTTTGCTGGCTGTAAACGGATATGCCCCCTCTCTTTGTAAAATTTCTTTAAGGTTGCCTCGTGATTATCTATCAGGGCGACCACCTTTTGTCCGTTCTCGGCGGTTTCCTGCTGGCGCACCAAAACAACATCACCGTCATTTATATTTTCATCAATCATACTGCTTCCGACTACTCGGAGAGCGTAAACTTCTGACGAGGAAGGAATCTTGCTTTTAGGAACCGCGATCATTTCTTTATTTTGTATTGCCTCTATTGGCTGTCCAGCGGCAATAGTTCCCAGAAGAGGAATCTTCACCATTGTCTCTCGGCCAAATGCTTCAATCGAACGTGGCTTATTTTCTTCTTTTGATAAAAATCCCAAATCACGGAGTTTGGAAACATGAAAATGCGCGGTTGAAACCGACGAGAGTTTTAATTTCTTGCGTATCTCATCAAGAGAGGGGGCATATCCTTTCCGCCCTTGATAATCGGTTATAAAATCGAGGACTTGTTTTTGCCTTTTTGTTACCATAGTGATATTATAGAAAATAAATCGAAAGTGTAAAAGAGCGAGTTATCCACATGATTATGAAAAATGACGTAACTTATTTTACTAAAGAGGCAATAGTAGAGTTTTTAAGGAAATTCGGTGAGCCAAAAACAAAAGATTATGAACTTGCCGCCACGCTTATTATTCATCACTTTTGTGAGAAGCGTTGGGACAAGGATTGTTGGATTGGTTTCCGCATTAGACCTCAAAATACAAACTCCTTGCCAGCCTATAATTCTGAGCGAGAGATCGGTCTTAAAGAGATCGCAGAACTTTTGCGTAAAGGCATTGACGAAGACAGCCCCGTGGACTTTCTCGTTGTAAAAAGAGCGAGTATGCAAAAAGCTCAAGGAATGGTCTTTCAAGTAAAGTGATTCGGTATAGGTAGAATCAAGAAAGACACAGATGAATTAGTAGCTTATCTTAATTCATTTACAAAGAAATATAGCAAAACACAAGCGAATCTTCTTATTTGTTTAGACGATGGGGTACAGATTAATATGGAGAAATTACTTGCTAATCTTAATACAAGTAATTTCCCATTTAACCGGATATTATTCACATGGTTGCTTGATGGCATGGTTTTTATCAAAGATGTTTATCCGTTAGGTGGCTTAGAGAAGTATCCAATAGCAGAGCTTTATTAAATCCCCGTCAAAAAAATCGCCAGTCCAAGCGAGGGCGCGGCGGAAGGGTGGTATGGGGGGGAATTCCGCCACGTCCGAGCGTTCCGCCGAGCGTAGCGAGGCAGGTTAATGGAGGTTTCGCTTCTTGGATTTGTGTATCAGATTTGGCAAGACAATTTCAAAAGTTTGCGAAGGTTTTAATCCGGTTCACTTTTTAGTGAATGGGACCAATTTTAGCGTCTCAAATCACTAATTTTTGCTCTGTCCTATTGGTTCTTGCATTTCTCCTTTATGCATATTATACTATCTGTAATATGCAAAAACAAGATATTCTGCTTAATACGTGTAAAATACTATGCAAAAAGGCCTATTAAAAACAATAATATCAAAGCAAAAGACCGAAAAGGAGACTTTGTTGAGTCTCCCGTATATAGAACGGGCAAAGCTTGAGCAAGGTAAAAAATGGGTATTTTCAGACTTGATAAAAGTTGTTTTGGGACCCCGCCGGGCCGGCAAATCGGTTTTTTCGCTCATGCTTCTCAAAGATCGGGAGTTTGTTTATTTCAACTTTGACGATCCGGCTTTAGTGGGCGAAAAACTCGATTTGTATGAACTTATGGATGAACTCCGCCTGGTTTATGGAGATACGAAATATGTCTTGTTTGATGAGATACAAAATTTACCGGGTTGGGAGTTGTTTGCCAATCGTCTCCATCGGCAAGGTTATAACATTGTCCTCACCGGATCGAATGCTAATTTGCTCTCGATGGAACTGGCCACGCATCTTACCGGCCGACATTTCCCGATAGAGATATTGCCGTTTGATTTTAATGAGTTTTTGAAAGCTAAAAATTTTGTAGTTGATGGAAATGCTGAACCGCTTTCAGAGAAAAGAAATGAGTTACTAAAGTTGATGGATGAGTATCTGACAAACGGCGGTTTTCCCGAAGTGGTAATAAAAAATCAACATCCACTTGGATATCTGGACGTGTTATTTGATGCTGTTCTCTTTAAAGATGTTGTTAAACGGCACAGAGTGCGTTTCTCGACGCTGATAGATCAGTTGGGATCGTACCTGATAAGCAATATTTCAAACCAATATAGCGCGCGCAGGCTGGCGAATGTCTTAAACTTCAAAAGTGACGTTACCCTGGAACGTTATCTTAACTACCTTAGCGAGGCATACGTGATTTTTTCACTTTCCCGTTATTCCGCCAAGGCCGGAGTACGTTTCAAGTCTCCTAAAAAGATTTACGTTGTAGATAATGGTTTCGTGAGCGCGAAAGCTATCCAGCATTCTCCTGATAAAGGCAAGCTGATGGAGAACTTGGTTTTTACCGAGCTGGTAAAACGAGGAGTGAAGCCAAACTGGGAACTGTTTTATTACAAAACCCGCAATGACCGGGAGGTTGATTTTGTTTTGAAAAAAGGAACAGAAGTTACAGAGCTCGTGCAAGTTTGTTATGAAGCAATAAACTCAGATGTCGAGCAGAGAGAAACCAAAGCATTGCTTGAAGCAAGCGGCGAATTGAAAGTAGAAAAACTTACCGTACTTACCTGGGATGAAAAGCGAGAGATAAAAAAGGACGGCAAAATAATACAGCTTATACCGCTTTGGGAGTGGTTGCTTGAGGAAACTCACAAATAAATCTTATGCCAAAGGAAATCGCCACCAAAACTAAACAGGAGACTTACTACAAATGCACTCAAACTTTATGCCAAAACTGATCATATTTGACTTGGACAACACCCTCACGGAAAGCCGGTCGCCCATCATGGAAAAAACAGCCTCTCTCCTACGCGAACTTTTGAGACAGACAAAGGTGGCAGTTATATCGGGGGCGGCCTTCTGGCAATTTAAAACGGAGCTTCTGGAACCTCTCATGGGAACAGACGGAGAACTGGAAAATCTCCACATTCTCACGACGAGCGGCGCCGAACTGTGGATATATGAGAAAAGGAAGTGGAAGAGAGTATACATAGACAAACTTGCGGAAAAAGACAAAAAGCGCGTGCGTAAAGCTCTCATGGATAGCCTCGGTATCGGGGAGAGAGGATTGGAACCGCTTCTGGACGACAGGGATTCCGGCATGACGTACTCCGCTCTAGGCAAGGATGCGCCGCCTGATTTGAAAAAACCCTGGGACCCGGACCAAAAGAAGAGAAAGGCCTTAATGGAAAAACTGTCGCCGCTTTTGCCGGGTCTCGAGCTCAAAATTGGCGGAACCACTTCCATTGATTTCACGAATCTGGGAATAGACAAAGCCTATGGCGTGCGAAAAATTATTGAGTACACCAAGACAGACAAGGACGATACCCTGTTTGTGGGAGATGCTCTTTTTCAGGGAGGAAACGACAATCCCGTACAGAACGACGATGTGCCGATTATAAAAACCAAAAATCCGGATAATACCTGGGAAATCATTGAGAACCTGCTCAAAGCGCCGGAAACGATAGAGGCAAGTTCCATTTCGTACAAGCGAAACCCCGTAGCATTTTTCTGCGCGGAATACGCTCTGGACGACGACTCTCTCGTCTATGCGGGAGGACTCGGTGTCTTGGCGGCCGATTACATCTATGAAGCGAGAGACGCGAATTTACCCGTCGCCGCCGTAGGTTTGTGGTATAAAAATCAAAGCTCTGAAAAATATTCTCCGGTGACCACAAACGGCAAACCTCTCACGGTAGAGGTCCCTTTTGAACGCGGGGAGATTGTCTGTCGCGTGCGAGCGAGGCGGTTTGGAAGCGTCTGGCTTCTGCTCATTGAAACAGATGACGATGCTTTGTCCGCGCCGTATTCCCTGGACGAGTATATATGGATAAAACAGGACTTGATTTTAGGCTTGGGCGGAGCGAGAGTTTTAGAAGCACTCGGTATACAACCATGCATATATCATTTGAATGAAGGTCATTCGGCTTTTGCCGCATTTGAACTCATCGCCCGGGCCGCCGAAAAACGCAGAGATAAAAATATAAAAAAGGCAAGACAAGAAACAGAGAAATATATCGTGGCGACCAAACACACGATACTCAAAGCGGGAGCAAAAATATATCCTCTGGATTTCATGAATTGTTTCGGCACATACTGCGACAGTCTCGGCATAAAGTCTAAAGACATGTTTGACCTGGGCACTGACAGTGAAGTAAAAGTATTTTCAGGCACGCATTTTTTATTGAATGCGGCCAAAAGAAAAAACGCCGTGAGTGCCCTCCACGCAAAATTTGAAAAGGACCTCTATCCAAAGAGCGGGCTCATAACCATCACGAACGGCATTCATAGGGATAGGTGGCTCGCTAGGGAATGGCTCGGAAAAGTGAGGGCGGAGAGTATATGGAAAACCAAGTCAGAACTCCGCCGGAATCTCGTGGGGTATGCCAACAAAACGACCGGGTCCAATCTGGACCCGGACGTGTGCACGGTCGTCTGGGCGAGACGGTTCGCGGCGTACAAACGTCCAGAGACGCTCATAAGCGACCTCGCGCGCCTCAAAAAAATCGCCGGCGGCGAGAGCCCGGTTCAATTCATAATTTCCGGTAAGGTTTATCTGGATGAACCGACTTCGCAAAAAACCCTGGAACGTATAATTCTGCTCGCGCGGCAAGCGGAGTGGAAAGACAAAATCGCCTATTTGCCGGACTATTCCATATCCATCGCCCATAAACTGGCGCAAGGCGCGGACATCTGGCTCAACACGCCGAGGAGAGGCAAGGAAGCTTGCGGCACCTCCGGCATGAAAGCGGGACTGAACGGCGCGCTCCAAATGACCGTTTCCGACGGCTGGGCGGGAGAAGTGGACTGGAACAGTACAGGCTGGATTTTACCCGAACAAGATACCGCTGCCGCCATTTACGACCTGCTGGAAAGAGAAATCGCGCCGATGTTTTACAATGACAGAAGGGAGTGGCTCGCGCGGATGCAGAAAACGATGTCTGTCATTGAAGAGAGATTCACAACCAAACGCATGCTCGCGGAATACATAAAGAGGTTATATAAATTATAAAAAAAACAGAAAGAAGAACGTGCTGTTCTCGAACGGTCCTCGGGTCGGATTTGTCAAGGACGGACCATTGACAAATCCTCGCCTGCGGAGGTTCTCGCCCAGCACGTTCTTCTTTCTGTTTTTTTTATTCTATTTTTGCCGGAGGCACTTTTTTATAAAAGGGGTTTTTTACGAGAGCGGGCTCACCATTTCTCTCTACGACATAATAAGCCGCCCCGCGCAATTTTCTAAACGGCGCATAATCGGCGTGGCCGGGCAGACTGACGGCATTTATTTCGCCGAAATCCACAGGACTGTCGTCTGATGTCACGAACCAGGTGTTGCCCGTATTTATTCCCAGATGCCCCGCCCCGCTCGGAATAAAAATTTTATCACCCGCTTTTACCCGGACGGCTCGGAGAGATTCAATCTCGTCGTCAATCGGTCTGCCAGCCTTGTCAATCTTCCTCGTCTGCATAACGATGACACCACGACCCTGGAGCACCGTGTACGTCTCGTCCAGTTTCCCCACATGATAATGGCCATAGGTTTTTACGTATTCGCCTCCCACCGTCCCGGATTCCCAGACGGTTATATTGGTCTTTTCCGTCCCGCCGCGAATCATGTGATAGTAAATTTCCGGTCCTGTCGCGTGAGGAATCATGAGCACGTCCCTCATTTCTCCGTGCGTTCTCCCCGCGTAGTTTTTTTTCATATATTCATTCTATCAAATAATTCGGGTCATAGTCCCGGCTATGTTTTTTCCAGATCGTCTGGCGCAAATTTTCAAAGAGAGAAGAAATTTCGGCGGATTCCCGCGGCAGGAGATTGAGAGACGACGACGCCTTGTATAATTCCCGCGCTCCTTTTTCTATTTCCGTCGGATTCCACGAACGCGGGGAAAAAGACCCGATTTTTCTCTCGCTGGCCCACCACCAGGCGCAGGATGCCACCCCTCTGTCGGCGTAGTGCCTGGCTGTTTCATACCCAGGACTGCTTTGATGACTTTCCACCAGAGTCAGGATTTTTCTTTTGAAAGTTTCCAGCATATTGTGGATTTTATTTCTCGGGTCGTTCCACAGCCCGAAAGCCGTATTCTCGGCCAATTCTTCCGGCTTTGATTCCCAGCTGGCATCATGGACGGCTATATCTTCTCCTCCGGAAAGCTCCGCTCTGTATTCCGAAACGGTGAGCATTTTTATCCTGTTGTCCGTAAAAGCTTTTTTATAATATCCCCAGTCATCCCTATGCCAGTGGCCGTACAACTCCCCGTCATGGCATGTGACGACATATTCGGTTTTTATTTTTTCCATGTTTTCTACGATAAATTCCGGAGGAAATGTCCGCGACAGGAAACTGTCGCGGAAAACCGTTCCCAGACCGACACCCGCTATATTGTATTTCTTGCCGAAATTGATTTTTTCAGCGACGTGTATTTCGTCCAGAATGACCCATTCAAAGCCGGCGGAGACCAGAACCGCCGCCGTTTTTTGGTTGTAAGCCATTTCAGGCAGGAAAAAACCGCGCGGTTTGTACGTCTCGCCGAAATATTTTCTTGAAATTTCATCGTGCAGGCGTATTTGCCGCATAATTTCCCCGTCCGACAGGAGAGGCAATATAGGGTGATACATGGCGCTACCCAAAAATTCCACCGCTCCTCTCTCCGCGTGGCTTTTGAACCCTTTTATGATGCTCTGATGCCCGTATCTGGCTAAAAGCTCCAGAAGCGACCCGGAAATATTCAGGGTGAGACGCAGATTCGGATATGTCGCGAGGAGGGAAACGATTTTTTGATAGCTTTCCCGCGCGACCGCGTCAACAATTTCTTTTGTCTGGGTGGGAGGCTGATAGAGATGAAGAATATTTATCCATTTCATGGTTTTATCGGGAATTTGTTTATGGTGAGCTCACTCGCCGTTTTTCTTTTTGCGAGCTCTGCGCAGTTTTGAGGTCGTCTTGTACAATTCAATGTATTTTTTTGTGGGGATTATCCATGAATTCGCCTCGCGCAGACCCGATACCACCAGATGTTTCCATACGTCCTTGTGCTTGTATGTCTCTATAGCCCGCGCCAGAGCCACTAGCAGATTATTGGAATCGTAGCCGGCAAAGGTAAAACCATTGCCGGTTTCCGTCCTAGGGTCAAAATTAGTGATGGTATCCGCCAGTCCGCCTATATGATGGACAACGGGAATACACCCGTAGCGCAGAGCGATAAGCTGGTTTACTCCGCACGGCTCAAATCGCGACGGCAGGATAAAAATGTCCGAGGCGGCATAGAGAGAAGTCTCGCGGGAGCTGTCAAAAGGCGTATAGATTAATTGTTCTGGAAAATTTTTGGACACTTCGGCGAGCAGTTTTTTTATTTCTTCGGCGCCGTCGCCCATGATGATCATCATGGCGCCGGATTCCATGAGAGTGGAGAGTATCGGCAGGAGCAAAGCGAAACCTTTTTGCTCCACGATTCTCGATGTCATGCACAAGAGGGGGATATTAAAGCCTTTTTTCAGACCATAGTGTTTTTGAAGCCAGATTTTATTGTCTCTCTTGCGGGAAACGGATTTGACGCTATAGTGCCGGTAAAGTCCGGGGTCGGTCAGTGGATTATATTCGTTGTAATCTATGCCGTTCACGATGCCGAAAACGATATTCTCACGATTTTTCAGCATGCGATGGAGGTCTTCGCCGAAATCTCGTGTCATGATTTCCTCGCGGTAAGTTTCCGAAACGGTGTTGACGGCATCGGCGTTCATGATAGCTCTCTTGACGAAATTAATCCGCTCTATTGCTTCGTTTTCAATAAAGGAAGGCAGAGGTGCCCTGCCGTCATCGCGGTCTTTTTCATCTATGAGCCACCAGTCGTGCCCGAGCTGATAGACCAAATTGTGAATGGTGAACAAGCAGGCTGTTTTTTCCCAAAACGGGTCCTTTTTATAGCGGCCTTTGAGGAAATAAGGAATCAATCCCGTATGCCAGTCGTGACAATGTATGATGTCCGGTTTCCAATTGATTTTCTTGAGAAGTTGGAGCGCCGCTACGTCAAAAAAGAAAAACCGAGCATTTTCATTCTGGGCGCCGTATATTTTACCCCGGAAATCGACCTTGCCATCCAGATAATTTTCGTGCTTTATGAAATATATGGGTACGCGGCTGTCTCTCATGTATCCGCGCAAATACGTCACTCTCTCAAACACTCCGTGCGTGATTTCTATTTCATGGTTTTCCGCGATTATTTCCAGAGGACCGCCGTTTTGTTCTGCAGCCGTTTCATAATAGGGAGTAATGGCGACGACGTTTTGGCCGAGCTTCCTTTCAGTGCGTGAGAGCGACCCCACGACGCCTCCCAGGCCACTTTTGGAAAACGGCTCTATTTCGGAGGCTATTTGAACGATTTTGATTTTTTTTCGCATAAGCGGAAAGCTTTGAAAAAAGCCTTGGACTCAGAACAACCGAAATAATACCATTTTTGTTGTTTTTTGTAACTTTTTAATTTTTGCCGGTGTATAATAAGGCAAAGCCAATAAAAAAATAATGATAAGAAAAACTCTAAAGGCCACATCGTTTTTACTGACGGATGCCATCAGACAGGCGGTGGACGGAGTGATAGAATCCATTGAGGCTTATGTGGACCCGGACGATACCAGCGCCCTGGCAGAAATAGAGGTTTCCAGAACCACCCGTCATCACCGCGGAGGTGAGATTTTCCGGGCAGAGATAAATTTCCATTCGCGGCGGGGCAATCTGCGGGTAGAGTCGGAAAAAGAAGATTTATATATGGCTCTCGGCGCGTTGAAAGATGAGCTTTTGGAAGCCTTGCGCTCCCGCAAGTCAAAACGCATCCATTTCATCAGACGTTCCGGCTTGACTTTGAAAAACATGTTGCGCGGCCTGCCGTGGCGCCGGAGAAAATGAAAGAAGGCAGAAAATTACGGTCACATAACTAACATTCCGGAGAAAATTTGTAATTTTTCTTGAATTCCTCGAAAGATATCTCTTTCCTGCCTTCAGGTGTGACTTTTTTTATGATGAAATCGTCTCCCAGAAAAACCGCGTCTGTCACGATTACACGAATTTTCTTGTTGGCTTTTTCTGTAAAAAAATACGATGACGGCCATTGTTTGTAGGCGAGAAATTTCAAATAATTATCACGGGCCGGAGCGGAGAAATCCAATAAACTGTCTTCTTTTTTGATTTTTTGGGTATATGTGGCTTTCGTGTGGTCTTGTTCCCTAACCTTTATTTTTCCGCCAAGCCAGAGCGGTATGGTTTCCGCCAGGAGTTCTCCGCCCGCCTCGCAGAGCATGCGTGACAATTCTCCTGCCGAAACCGGCCATTTCGCTACATTTACCGATCTCTCTGCAACAATGGGACCATGGTCCATGAGAGCGTCCATGAGGATTATGCTGACGCCTGTTTTTTTCTCGTCCGTGAGAATGGCTGTTTCTATGGGCGACGCGCCCCGCAGGCGCGGCAGGAGGGAGGCGTGCAGGTTCAAAACGCCGTGTCCGGGAATATCCAGCAATTTTTGCTTGAGAATTTTTCCGTAAGCCACCACGACGAAGATGTCAAAGCCGCCTTTTTCCAAAATCCGGAGGAATGCCCGGTCTTCCAAATTTTCGGGCTGTAAGACGGGAATATTCCACCTGTCAGCCCAAATTTTGACGGGCGGAGCGGTTTTTATCAGTTTCCGGCCGGCGGCGCGGTCAGGTTGAGTGACAACCAGCGCCGGCGACAGGTCCACTCGTTTCAAAGATTCCAAAATTATGACCGCCCTGTCAGGCGTGCCGAAAAAAGCTATTTTAGGTTTTTCCGCCATTTTACATGATTTTTTTGCTTGGCGAAATGACCAGTCGCGCCGACCGTATTTACCGTATTTACCGTATTGCCGGCATCGGTAGTATTGCCGGGCGGAATTTCCCGTATATCTGCGGCATTATCCAAAAAAAGCCTGCCCACGAGATGGTCGGTTTCATGCTGAAATATCTGAGCCAGGAGGCCCGACGCGCCCATTTCAAATATCCCGCCTTCTTCATCCATAGCTCTGATTTTTACTTTTTTGGCCCGGTCTATCTTGCCGTACAAAAACCTGGCCGACAAACAGCCTTCTTCCAAAACCTCTCTCTCTTTTGAAATTTTTATGATTTTCGGATTTATAAAGACCATGTCGACATATTTTTTTTTCTGATTTTTCCCCTCGGGACGGAGTATTTCCATGACCATGCCGGAAACGACAAACAAACGCAATAGCACACCGACCTGAGGCGCCGCCAGAGCCACACCGTCGTCTTCTCTGGCCAGAGTGGATTTTATATCGCGGACGATTTTCCGAAATCTCGGTGTGCCCAACATTTCTCTGCCCACCGGTTCGGCGATTTTGCGCAGTATCGGGTCGTCTTTTTGGACAATTTTCACCATGTCCAGAGTATATACCAAAGCCCTATGGATATAAAATTTGTTCCGTAAGACTCCATGGTCTCCAAAGTGTCACAATATACTCTCCGGGTCCACGTTTATGGCATATTGCGGAGGAAGAGTTTTCAGACGGTCCAGCAATTCGGTATGAATCCATTCGCCCGGCGAGAGTTTGACCAGAGCGTGCATGATATAATTTCCCCTGACTGTCGCTATGAAAGCCGGAAAAACGTCTACATGAAAGCCGGCCAGAAGCGCTCTGAGTTTTTCCATGGCTTTCAAAACTTCATCCTTTTTTCCGGCAAAAGATATTTTTATGAAAGTAGAAAAGGGAGGGAAAGAGAATTTTTTTCTGTTTTCTATTTCATGCCGGTAAAAATCCATGATATTTCCTTTGACTCCCCAGACCAGCACGTCTGTTTCCGGGGAGCGGGTCTGGAGCAGAAACTGCTTTTGGGTGATAGAACGCATTTTGAGAATGACCGAAAATATCTTTTCGTTTATGCGAAAATCGGGAATGGAAAAAAGAGCATCCAGGGACGCCACGGCGCCGTAGTCAATGCTCCGGTCCAGATAAAGCAGGGCCATTTCTGTGCCGACGAGAATGCTCCCGGGAGAGGCATACCATTTTTCGGCGATTAGCGAGGCTTTTTTGTGCGTTGGCGCCGATATTTTGTCTAATCTGAAGACTTTGGCGCCGGGCAGCGCCGACCTCAATTCCGCTTCTATTTTTTCCGTGCCTATGCCGAGAGTGGCGAGTCTCCAGCCGCCGCATTTCCTGCAGGTCTCCTCCGCGCTGAATTTTTTGCCGCACTTGTTGCATAGAAAAAACCGACCGGCGTCTCTGCCGTATAAAACCAGGGGCGCGCTGCACAGGTCGCACGATAATATCGTCTCGCAGTCGGTGCATACGGTCTGGGGCGATAGACCGCGCCGACCGGCAAAAACAAACAAGAGCCCGTTATCATCGCGATTTTTTTGCGCCATGGCGACGAGCTCGTCGGAGAGCAGACGGATTTTATGTTCCGGATTTTTATATGATTTCATATCTATGAGAGAATCGCGGGCGGTGGACAGAGACCTCATGGATAACGGCGCGTATTCGGCCAGTTCCCCCAGGTCGTGCCTGTGTAATGTTTCAATCCGCAGACAAGAATCGCCGGCTATAAAATCGGCGCCGATTTCCCGGGCGAATTGCTCGGCTACCCTGCGGAAATCCAAATGAGGCCGCGACTGCGATTTATAATTTCTGGAACTTTCCCTCTCGGCGATGACGATGCCTATGTCCTCCCGGGGAATGGACAGATACTGTCCGGTGGCCGCTATGACTAGTGGGTGTTTTGATTCCATGACCTCTCTCCACCGTTTTATGATTTCGTTTTTCGACAGACTGCCGTGAAAGACGTAAGTGTAAGGCTCTACGCCTTTTTCAAAATAGGAACAGGCTTTTTTTATGTCTTCTATTGTCGGCATCATCATAAATACGGACTCCCGCCGCGCGAATCCCTCGCGAATCAAGCTCTTGTAGTGGGCAAAGCGGTCTTCGTCGTTTTTTTGCAGGACAAAAGATTCGCGCGGTCTGTTTCGCGCCGTTCTCCCTACGGCCGGAGGCAGTTTCTCGTATTGAGAAAGCGCTATGGCAGGTAATAATTCAAATAGAACATTGCTCATGGAACTGGCATAATAGCGGGCCATATTTTCCGCCGTTTTAAAAAATTCCGGCGAAATGACCGTCCTGCCGCGCGGATTGGCGATTTTTCTCACCGGAAAATCCGCCCGCCTGACCTCGGATTTTGATTGGACGGCGGATTCCGAAGAAATGACGACCGCCGCCACTGTCTTTTTCCGCAGAGGCGCGCGGATGATCGAACCGAACCCGATATTTTTGGGGCTCCAATACGAGAGGATGTCCAAACCTGTCCCTCGGGCGATGGGGATGGCTTTTATGATGTACATATTCAAAGTATCAAACAGAAGCGGGAAAGTATCAAGTCTTTAAAGTAAAAACAGCGTAGCGCCATTCAAAAAACTCCAGATACGCGACTTTCAAAAAGCGAAAGGAAGAGCGTCTCTCGAAAACGACCGGAAAATTTTTTGCTAAAAATTTTCCTAAGCTCAGCCGCCGTCGCGTCTTCGGTTTCGTTTTCTCGATCCGCTCTTCCTTTCGCTTTTTGAAAATATCTTTCTGCCGTCCTCAAAGGTCCCGAAACACTTCAATCTCTGCGCCCAGAGCGTTCAATCTCTCGGCGAGGTCTTCGTATCCGCGGTTTATGTTGTATACGTTCCTCAAAACTGAAACACCCGAGGCGCCGAGCATGCCTATCATGATAATGACCGATGGACGCAGAGCGGGAGGACAGATGATTTCGGCGGCTTGCAATTTTGTCGGACCTTTGACGTAAAAGCGGTGCGGGTCGGCGAGAATCGTCTCGGCCCCCAGCTTGTCCAGTTCTTTATAATAGATGGCGCGTTCTTCATAAGCCCAATCATGGATGAAAGTTTCTCCCTCCGCCTGCGTGCCTATGATTGCAAAAAATGGCAGATTGTCCATATTTATGCCTGGATAGGGCAAGGCATGGATTTTTTCATCCAGAGCTTTGAGTTTTGACGGAAAAATCCGGATATCAACGAGATTTGTTCTGCCGTTATCGGCTTTGTATTTGGAAAGAATTTTGTATTTGAAGCCCATTTTTTCCAGTTTTAAAAATTCAAGCTCCAGAAAATCTACAGGACAGCGTTCTATGGTAATGGAAGATTTTGTAACGATGGCCGCCGAGATGAGAGACATGGCTTCAATGGGGTCTTCGGATAGGAAATACTCAACATTTTTTTTCACACCGCCAGACCGGTCTGGAGCGATGCCGTGAACCGTCATGGTCGAAGTGCCCACGCTCTCTATCTTTACGCCAAGGAGCTCGAGATAAAAACAAACATCCTGCACCTGATAGTTTGCCGAGGCGAATTTAACGACTGTTTTTCCCGGAATGAGCGCGGCGGCCATGAGGACGGTCTCAGTCACCGTGTCTCCGGCCTCGTACATGACTATTTCCCGATTTCTTTTGAACCCTTCATGAGAAACCTCGTAAAATTTTGAAGCAGTCTCTATGGATACTCCGAGCTTCTCGAGAGCGTACACATGAGGCTTTATCGTCCGTAGACCCAGTCTGCAACCTGAGGCTTGAGGCAGACTGAATTTTTTCATTCTGTGGACGAGAGAACCGACCATCATAACGACACTGCGCGTTTTTGCCGCAGAATCATATGCGATATTCCTCATATTAAATTTTTCCGGCGGAGTGATGTGAAGGTCGGAACCTTTCCATTCAATTTTTACACCTATAGATTCAAATACTTCCATGATTCTCGCCACCTCCTCTATTTTCGGAGTATTTTTCATGACGGTAGTGCCTCGATTGAGCAGAGAAGCGCACATCACTCCGACCGCGCCGTTTTTGGAAGTTCTCACCCGAATTTTTCCGGAGAGTTTGCGTCCTCCCTGTATTCTAAAGTTGACCGTGCCGCCCTTTGAAATAGAAATTATTTCGTGGTCTAGGGCTTTCGAAAGTTTTGCCAAAGTCTCTGTCGAGAGATTCTGTTCGCCTGATTCTATGCGAGCGATGACCGACTGAGTCGTTCCTATTTTTTTGCCGAGACCCGCTTGAGTCAAATTCCTGTCTATGCGTAGACGCATGACCATATTTCCTATTGAAACGAGAGCTTTTGGCTTGGTTTCTTTTGGCATAGCAAATAATATAGCATATAAGCTATGTTTAATTCAAGCTGTGGATAAATAAAACTGTATTTTGTCAAGTATCGCCAAGAAACGGAAAAAGCGTATAGTAAAGCCACTTATGGCTCTGTTCGCAAAGAAACTGGGAATAGATTTGGGCACGGCAAATACGCTGGTTTTTCTGCCTGGCAAGGGAATCGTTCTAAACGAGCCTTCCGTGGTGGCTGTCTCGGAACAAGACAATAAAATCTTGGCTGTCGGCATAGAAGCCAAAAATATGATCGGTCGAACGCCGGAATCCATCATCGCCTATCGTCCCATGAAAGACGGCGTCATCGCTGATTACCGTGTGACCGAGGCCATGCTCCGTTATTTTATAGACAAGGCGCTCGGCAAATGGAATATATGGAAGCCTGAAGTTCTGGTTTCCGTACCGGCCGGCATCACTTCAACCGAACGCCGGGCCGTGGTGGAAGCGGCCATACGGGCCGGGGCAAAGAGCGCTTATGTGGTCAAAGAACCGATTCTGGCGGCCATAGGCGCCGGCATCCCCATCCAGGAAGCCAGAGGACATATGGTGGTAGACATAGGCGGAGGCACCACGGATGTGGCTGTCATATCGCTCGGCGGCATAGTCGCGAGCACCTCCGTCAAATGCGCCGGTAACAGGATAGACGCAGCCATAACGGACTATATAAAGAAAACCTTCAATCTGGCCATCGGCGACAAAACGGCCGAGGACATAAAAATAAAAATCGGCTCGGCTGTGCCTATGGAAGAAGAGCTTGCCCTCATCATCAAAGGACGCGATTTTATTTCGGGATTGCCGCGTTCCACGGAAATAAAAACAAATGAAATCGTCAAGGCCATCAGCAGGGAATTGCGCGACATGATAAAAGCCATAAAGGACGTCCTGCAGGAGACGCCGCCGGAACTCTCCGCCGACATCATAGACCACGGCATCATCATGACTGGCGGTTCGTCGCTCTTGCGCAATTTGCCCGAACTGGTTTTCCGCCGCACAGGCGTCAAGGCCATCCTGGCCGAAGACGCCCTCTATTGCGTAGCCAAAGGCACGGGTATAGCTCTGGAACATTTGGACGTCTACAAGAGAACAATAATCACCAAGAGATAATCAAAGAAAAGCGAAATAGGTGTTCTCGTGGAGCACGGAAGTTTTCTTGCTAGAAAACTTCCTCGGCTTCGGCCTCGTCAGGCCTCAGGCGTCTCCACTCAAACACCTATTTCGCTTTTCTTTGCTATACTTTTTTTATGTTTTCCAGTGATTTTCTCCATCACGCCTATTTTATAGAAGGCGACAGACGGGCGGTACTCGCCGACATAGAGAAATTTCTCTATGAATCTTTTAAAATTATCCGCCGAGGGCATCCCGATGTCCATTACAGCGAGCATGAATCTTTCGGCATTGACGAAAGCCGGAGATTACGAGGCATGCAATCCATGAAACCTGTCCTGGGAGGCAAGAAGATTTTTATTATCGCCTTTGACGGCCTCACGGACGAAGCTCAGAATTCGCTCTTGAAGATTTTTGAGGAGCCGACGCCGGAAACTCATTTCTTTGTCATTTCTTCTTCGGCGCGCATGCTCTTGCCG
>JBBTTH010000035.1:0-2385 GCA_038064295.1 Patescibacteria group bacterium | reverse complement strand
GCTAATAGCCAGGCTCAAAGAATTTGAGCCGTTCGGTTTGGGCAACCCCACCCCCGTTTTCAAATCCACAAATCTTTCAATTTCCAATGCCAAATCAGTCGGCCAAACCGGCAAACACCTTAAATTCAGGGTCGGCGATTTTGACGCTATCTTTTTCAACGCCACTAAATTGCCGGGTAACCCGGTTGATATTGTTTACTCTGTCGAAGAGGACACCTGGAACGGCCAATCTAAGTTACAATTAATAGTTAAAGATATCCGTGAAAAGAAAGCTGATTTTTAATATCCATCCCTTAAAACTTCGGAGACAATCGTTGCGACAAAAATCTACCCAAGCAGAAAAAATGCTATGGGAAAGATTAAGGAGGAATAATTTAGGGTTAAAATTTTTCCGTCAATATAGCGTTGAAGGGTATGTCACGGATTTTTATTGCCCTGCTAAACGGATAGCGATTGAAATAGAGGGCGGCATTCATCGTTTACCAGATATTCGCAAGTACGATGAATATCGGTATAAATACATAGAGGCATACAATATTAAGATTATAAAATTTACCAATCAGGAAATATTCACTCACATCGGAAATGTAATAAGCGTCATTGAATCAGAGTTGCGCACCCCCTCTTAGATTAAGAGGGGGCAGGGGGAGTTATAATCACCCCATGTACACTCAAGCTCTTGAATTCGCCAAACTGGCTCATCACGGCCAGACCCGCCTGTCCGGCGACCCCTATATTACCCATCCTCTGGCCGTGGCCGAAACTCTTAAAAATTGGCATCTGGATGAAACTACCATTATTGCCGGCCTGCTTCACGATACGGTTGAGGATGGAGGGGCTACCCGCGAGGATATTGTCAAAGAATTCGGCGAAGACACCGCCCGGCTGGTGGACGGAGTGACCAAGATTACCAATATCAGATTACAGGGAAGCAGCCAAGAAGAATTTGTGGAGAATCTGCGCAAAATGATTTTGGTTACGGCGGCCGATCTGCGGGTGGTATTTATCAAATTGGCCGACCGCCTGCACAATATGCAGACTTTAAAATATTTGCCTCTTCAAAAACAGCGGGAAAATGCCAAAGAAACTCTGGAAATCTACGCTCCTTTAGCCGAGCGCCTGGGTATGGGAGAAATTAAAGGCCAGCTGGAAGATTTGGCTTTCCCGTATCTGTACCCTCAAGAATATGCCAAATTGCAGCATGATAGCCGCAGTTTCTATGTTTCGGCCGAAAAATATATCCGGGATTTCAAATCTCAACTTTTACAGTTATTGCTGTCTAAGCACGTCGCAGCCGCGCTCGACGCCCGCCGTAAACATTTATACAGCCTGTGGCGCAAGCTCCAGCGGCCGGAAATAGACGGGGATTTAAATAAAATCCATGACCTGTTTGCCGCCCGGGTTTTGGTCAGCTCTGTCGAAGATTGTTATCTGGCGCTGGGGGCCATTCACGGCACCTGGCACCCGGTGCCGTATTTGGGAGTTTCCGATTTTATAGCCAATCCCAAGCCTAATGGTTACCGCTCCATCCACACCAAGGTTTTTGGCCCCCAAGGCAAAATTGTGGAAATCCAAATCCGGACTCACGAAATGCACGGGCAAGCGGAAATGGGTCTGGCCGCCCACTGGCACTACTCCTCCGCCAAATCTGCCGGAGCCTCTGATGCCAAACTGGAAAAAGGTCAGATTAAAATTGGAAATAAATTAAATTGGGTCAAACAATTGGTTTCCTGGCAGAAAGAAATGACTAATTCACAGGAGTATTTGGACGCTCTCAAATTTGATGCCCTGCAGCACCGCAATCTGGTTTTTTCTCCCATCGGCGACGTTTACGACCTGCCCCGCGGGGCCACCCCCATCGATTACGCTTACGCCGTGCACACCAAATTAGGCCATCAGGCCGCCGGAGCCAAAGTCAACGGCAAAATGGTATCTTTGGACCATAAATTAGTCAACGGCGATGTGGTAGAAATTATCGTTGACCGCAAGCGCACCGTCCCCAATCACGATTGGCTAAGTTTCATTGTTACCACCACTGCCCGCCGGGAAATCACCAAAGCCCTCAAGTAGCCTTCTCTAATGCTTTTGCTGTTTGTTCCGGAGTTGCAGGAGCAACTGGTCCCCAATCTGGATTTACAGCTTTTATTATTGCCATTATGGCGCTCACAACCTCAGGCGTCCAATATACTGGCCTGAAATCGTGATCACCGGGCTGTTTTTCCTCTTCCATACTACAGGTAATTATAACATTTTGACAAAAATAATGCGGTCGCATTAAAGTTGCTAAATTTGACATTATCCTCATCAGGGTTGATAATCATACCAATTAGGCAAACGTTATGAGTTGGGCTGACAACCCTCCCAGTTTGCAGGTGTTTCAAAGAT
>JBBTTH010000034.1:0-4100 GCA_038064295.1 Patescibacteria group bacterium | reverse complement strand
CAGTTGCTCACTATCATGATTCCCGCTCTCAAGGCTCTCTATCATGAGGAAGGCGAGGCCGGTCGCGTCAAGTTTGCCCAATATTCCCGCAGATTGTCTTTCCCTCTGGCTTTAATCCAGGCTTTCAGCTTTATCGTTATATTCCAGCGCCAAGAAATCATTCCCGACCTTGCCCCTTTTGCCCTCATACTGAATGTTCTCATCATTTCTGCCGGTTCCATGCTCCTCATGTGGCTTGGTGAACTTATAACCGAATTCGGCATGGGTAACGGTACTTCCATTATCATATTTGCCGGCATCGTGGCGGCTCTGCCTACCGCCATATCGGGGACGATTGCCGCCTATGACCCGAGCCAGCTTCCCCTGTATGCAGGCATTCTCGCCCTGGCTCTCGCCGTCACATACTCGGTGGTTTTCGTGACGGAAGCCGAGAGGCCGATTCCGGTGACGTACGCTAAACAAGTGCGCGGTATGAAAGTATACGGCGGCGTTTCCACTTATCTGCCTCTGCGTCTCAATCAAGCCGGCGTTATTCCGATCATATTCGCTTTGTCCATTATGCTCTTTCCCCAGATGCTTTTTAATTTTTTTGCCACGTCCACGAATGCTATTTTACAGAGCGTCTCATCTGTCGGACTTTCTCTCATAAACAATCATCTGCTCTACAACAGCTTTTATTTCATTCTGGTTTTTGCCTTTACATATTTCTACACGGCGGTGACGTTTGACCCCGTCCAGATTTCCGAAAATCTCCAGAAGTCCGGCGCCTTCATTCCAGGCGTCCGCCCGGGTGCGCCCACGGCCGAATATCTCTCAAAAATTGTTACCCGCATCACCATGGTCGGCGCTCTCTTCCTGGGTTTCATCGCCGTTCTGCCTCTGCTTCTCCAGTCGGCCTCGGGAATCACCACTTTGGCTATAGGTGGTACGAGTTTGCTCATTGTCGTATCCGTAGTTTTGGATGTTGTCAAAAAGATGGATGCGCAGGTAAATATGAGGGAGTACTAGCTCAAAGTTTGAAAGCTCGGCAAAAATATTACTTTGTCATCCACGCATATTCGCCTGCTGGCGAATTGCTCTTCTCGACTCGTCAGCCTGCGAAGGGGATTCCAAAGCAATATTTCTGCCGAGCCAACAATCTCATTTTTATACTAATTCAAAAATACGGCCTAAGAAGGCCACTTTTTTCATATATAGGAAAGAATCGGGTAAAATGGCTTGACTTTATATGAGATAGGTGCTACAATTGGAGCGTGGAAGTAAGGGACTAGATAGCTGCGGTTCGCCCGCTTGGATCAACCTTACCCCTGGCTCTCCCTGAAGAGTCCAGAGTTGTTAGGGGTTTTGCGAAAAAAGTATTACCCAGGACCGATTTATAGGAAATGCTCAACCACAAGTGTGGCTAGAACTGAAACAAATCAGGCGGTTCTATGAGAGCATAAGAAGTCAGGGATCGTAAGTCGATCCGAATCCCCCAAGCGAAACGCTATGGGGGATTGTTGTTTTTATTTTCTCTTTATAAAAACTTTATCTTTTCTTCATAATTTCTTTATCTTGACTTGCTAGGCTTGGGGTATGAAAAATTTTAAAAAAATCAGAAGTAGTAAATTTAAAAATATTCAACCCATAAAAAATGTTATCCAAGAAAATTTGGGTTTCTTGGATATTTTGAAAAAAATAAGTGATGGAGTTATATATAAAGGAATTATTGCAAAATTACCATGTGATAAAGGAGATTTGTATATTGATAATTTAAAAACGCATAATATTAAACAAAAGCATGGTGAAATACCTCTTGAGAATTTGATTATTACAGCTACAGAACCAACATCAGCTATTGTAGGAATTGTAAGTAAGAAATCTTATATAACACTTATTTATGAATTTGGATACAGCGGATTTGTATTATCTGCGTGGAGGTTCAACGGATATTTTGTGGTTACTTTTTTTGAACCAGGTGATTTAAAGTATATACAATCTGTAAAAAATAGAGGTCAGATATTATTTGACAAAAAGAAAACACCCTGATTTCTCAAGATGTTTTCTCAATGGTGGAGCACCAGTTCCACGACCATATAATCCTTGCGAACTATTGTGACAGCGAGGTGCGTCCTTTCGGACTTACTGTCTTCATTTATTTGTTATCCCTCGCGGGGAGGGCCGAAGCCGTTTGTATTCAAATCATATCATATCAAAATCTGGCGTCAAATCTCCCTTTGATATAAACTAAAAGCCATGAAACCAATTACATGTGTTTTTTTTGGAAAGTCTGGGTCGGGCAAAGGCACCCAGGCGGCCTTGCTCATGAAGACGTGCGAGAGGCTGGACCCGAAAAATAAGTTTATATACGTGGAAACTGGCCAGCGATTCAGAAATTTTGTGGATGGGAGTGGCACTTATACGGCCGGACTGACGAGAAAAATAATGCGCGCGGGCGCTCTCATGCCAGCTTTTATTCCTATCTGGACGTGGGCGGGTCTTTTGGTGGATGAGATTACAACAGGTCGTGAGCACATGGTTTTTGACGGGGTATCCAGGCACGAAGATGAAGCGCCTGTGCTGGATTCTGCTCTCCAATTTTACAAGCGCGAAAAGCCGGCAATTCTGTTTCTGGATATCCACCACAAAGAAACAAAAAAACGTCTCTTGAAACGTGGCAGGCACGACGACAAGAAAGAAAAAATCGCCGAGCGTCTGCGCTGGTTTGAAGCCGATGCCATGAAAGCCGTGAGATATTTTGAAAAGCATCCGTACTATAATTTTGTCAAAATAAACGGCGACCAGACGATAGAAAAAGTTCACGAGGACATTTTGAAAGCTCTCGGCCTGTCCGGCAGGCTCTAATCAGGTTTTAACCAAACCCTGAATTTTAATCAACTTCTAAAACCAATCCATAAACATCGCAATGGCCGTCAAAATAAAAACCGCAAAAGACATCGAAATCCTACGCGCCGGCGGACGACGACACGCTTTCATTTTGAACGAAGTGGCCGGAGCAGTGGCTCCGGGTATTTCTATAAAAGACCTGGATAATTTGGCGGCGCGACTCATTCTGGAAGGTGGCGACAAGGCCGCCTTTTTGGGCTATAAGCCATACGGGGCAAAACGTCCTTATCCGGCCAGTCTCTGCGTATCCGTAAATGACGCTGTGGTGCACGGCATCCCGAATGAAAAAAGTTATATTTTGAAAGAAGGCGATATCGTCTCTCTGGATTTGGGTCTGGAGCACAGAGGTCTGATTACCGATATGGCTGTAACCGTGCCTGTGGGAAAAATTGACGCAAAAGCGAAAAAACTTATTAAAATTACGAGAGAAGCGCTGGAACTCGGCGTCAAAACGGCGAAACCCGGCTCGACGACGGGGCACATCGGCGAGGCTGTTGAATCACATGTCGCTCCTCATGGTTTTGGCATTGTTGAGGAATTGGCCGGACACGGCGTGGGTTACGGCGTCCACGAGGACCCATATATACCAAATTACGGCAAAGCGGGGGAAGGCGAGCCGTTGGTTCCCGGCATGGTCGTGGCCATAGAGCCTATTATCAACGAAGGTACAAAAAAGGTGAAGCTGGACCCCGACGGTTACACTTACAGGACGGCCGACGGCAAGAGGAGCGCTCACTTTGAACATACAATCGTCATTACCGACAGAGGATGCGAAATTCTGACAAAAATCTGATATACTCCCAATCTATGGCACACCAAAAAGAGGAAAGAACACTCGTGGTTATAAAGCCGAACGGAGTGCAGAGGAGTCTGGTCGGAGAAATCATCGGCCGTTTTGAGCGCATAGGGCTCAAGCTCGTGGCGAGCAAGATGCTCGTGCCCACGTCGGAGCATATTGAAGCGCATTATACCCTGGACCCGGAATGGAGAGTAAAAACGGGAGAAAAGGCGCTCATGCGGTTTCCATAGTCCGCAAAGTCGTCGGCGGCACGGAACCTCTCACTTCGGATGTGGGTACTATCCGCGGCGATTTCGTATTGGATTCATATCAGATGGCGGATACCGACGGCCGTTCAGTGCGCAATCTCATCCACGCTTCGGGGTCTCCCGCCGAATCCGAAATGGAAATAAGCCATTGGTTTACTCCCGATGAA
>JBBTTH010000033.1:5969-6369 GCA_038064295.1 Patescibacteria group bacterium | reverse complement strand
TATAAACCGTCGGCCCGCAGTGGTACATGCCGATTTCCGGCCTGCCGAGTAAACTCCGGCGCGCAGGCGTGAATTTCTCTTTCTTTCCGGAGAGGGTGTCGTGCAAATATATGTCCATGTGTGATTAAACTGCACAATATAGTATACTCTTTATATTATATTCGGCCTTATGAATTCATCAAAACGGATACGACTCGGCTTTATATTGTTTGTTGTCATAATTATTTCTTATCTCATCGGCTTTAGTTCCGGCAAAGACGCCGTGCCGCCGGAGAACCTCATCGCCACCGTCGCGAATAAAACCGTGGACAAGCCAGAGAGCGTCGATTTTTCGGCCTTTTGGACGGCCTGGAACGTCATAAATCAGAAATATGCCGGCACGACCACGCCCGACCAGGAC
>JBBTTH010000033.1:0-5959 GCA_038064295.1 Patescibacteria group bacterium | reverse complement strand
ACAAATCAAACTCAAGGACAACCCGATGGAGTGGATTTCGGCTTGTTTTGGAGAGCTTGGTCAAAATTAAGCGAAAAATATGTTGACCAATCAAAATTAGATAACCAAAAAATGATCTATGGAGCCATAGAAGGCATGACAGCGGCATTGGGCGACCCTTACACCGTTTTCTTCCCGCCGGAAGAATCAAAAATTTTCCAGAGCGAAATCGCCGGCAATTTTGAAGGCGTCGGCATGGAAGTGGGGGTAAAGGACGGCAAGCTGGTTGTCGTCTCTCCCATAAAAGATTCGCCGGCGGAAAAAGCGGGAGTGCGAGCGGGCGACTTCATAATGATGATTGACGGCAAGGAATCGTTCTCCATGCCGACGGACAAGGCGGTAAAATTGATCCGCGGCAAAGCAGGCACGAATGTGAAATTGACTCTAGTGCGCGAAGGCGCAAAAAATCCGGTTGAAATAACCATAACCCGCGCCACTATAGACCTGCCGACGGTTAAAACAACCACCAAAACCGAACTGTCCGGGACGGACGGGGCATCGGACGGCGCCGGTCTGCGCAAGGACGGCATATTTGTCATTTCTCTCTACAGCTTCAGCGCCAATTCTGCCAACCTCTTTCGGAACGCTCTGAAAGAATTCATAAACTCCGGTTCCCACAAGCTCATTTTGGATTTGCGCGGAAATCCCGGCGGGTATCTGGAAGCGGCCGTCGACATGGCGTCATGGTTTTTGCCATCGGGCAAAGTGGTGGTGCGCGAGGAATTCGGCAAAAACAGGGAGGAACGTATATACAGAAGCAAGGGCTACAACATATTTTCGGACAAATTGCGCACGGTCATTCTGGTTGACGGCGGGTCGGCTTCGGCATCCGAAATCCTGGCCGGGGCGCTGTCCGAAAACGGCGTGGCCAAACTGGTTGGCGAAAAAACTTTCGGCAAGGGGTCCGTGCAGGAATTGGTAAATATCACGTCAAACACGTCCCTCAAAGTGACAATCGCCAAATGGCTCACACCGAACGGTCATTCCATATCGGAGCAGGGGATTGTGCCGGATTACGTCGTGGAAGTCATGCCGGAAGATGTAAAAAACAAAAAAGACAGGCAGATGGAAAAAGCGGTGGAATTGCTTTCAAAAGAACAGTAGAAGGCGAAAAGGAAGTCTCCACGAGCAGACTTCCTTTCCGCCACAAGTTGCTCCAAAGACAAAAATAATATAGTCTGTACAGACTATGAAAATTGTTCTGATAAAAGACGTAAAAGGGGTGGGGAAGAAGCATGACATAAGGACAGTGGCGGATGGTTTTGCTTCAAACAGCCTGATACCGCATGGAATGGCCGAAGTGGCGACCGGAGAAGTCCTGGGACGGGTGGAAAAAGCAAAGAAGCGGGAAGAAACCGATAAAAAAGTGCGTGAAGACCTGCTCTCAAAGAACATCAAATCCCTCCACGACGTCGTCGTGGAGGTCGCTCTGCCGGCAAATGAAAAAGGCCATCTGTTTGCGGGGCTTCACACCGCCGAAATCGCCCCGCTCGTAAGAGAACAGACTCGCATAGATGTCCTGCCGGAATTCATAAAACTGGACAAACCGATAAAAGAGACCGGCGAGTACAAAATAGACGTTTTCATCCACGGTCAGTCGGCGACGTTTATATTGAATATAAAAGCAAAATAGCAAAAAAAGCGAAATAGGTGTTTGAGTGGAGACGCCTGAGGCCTGACGAGGCCGAAGCCGAGGAAGTTTTCTAGCAAGAAAACTTCCGTGCTCCACGAGAACATCTATTTCGCTTTTTTTGCTATTTTGCTTTCTTATTTTTTACTCCACGTTTACCACATTCTTTACCCTTGTTCTGTTATTGAAACCAGTTTTTCTCTTTGTGGAATTTCTTACGACGCCGGCTTTTGTGGCATATATGGTGTAATCGCGGCCGAGAGCGGTGTTTCTGCCGGAGAGAGTGTTGAGACCCTCTTGACGGATGATGATGGAGCCGATTTTGGCCTGTTCGCCCGCGTAGAGTTTGACACCCAGGTATCGCGGGTTTGAATCTCGGCCGTTTTTGGTCGTACCTGCTGATTTTTTGGTTGCCATTTCTTTATTATTTCTTTAGATTTTCTTTATATCGCCCGTATATGCTGGAAACATGAATATACACGAGCACATGCCAAAAATCAAGGCTTTGACGCGTATTCTGGACAAACGGGATACATATGCCGTATTTATAGTTATTTTCGTGGGTATAAGCTCTTTTTTTCTCGGCAGAATTTCTGAAATTGAAAAAAACAAAAAGCCGGTTGAGATAGAGAGGGGAGACCGGGCAGTTCCGCCAAAATCTACCGGCTCTGCTCCGCCAATTTCAAAATCTGTTTCAAACCAAGGTTTGTATGTCGGCTCAAAATCGGGTACAAAATATCATCTGCCTGGTTGTCCAAGCGCCAAAACGATAAATGAAACAAACAAGATATGGTTTTCTTCCAGAGAGGAAGCGCAGAAAGCCGGATACAGTCCTGCCGGAAATTGCAAAGGAATATAAATATGGTATGGAAAAATGCTACAAAGTATTCAAACGGCTCAACAAAGCCGTTAAAAAATTGACAAATCGATTATACTCTTGTAAACTATTGACAATTGAACCAGCAGATGCTACAATGTATACACATCAGAGTTTCCGCTCTGGTGATTTGTTTTTTTGGCTTTTACTCTCAAAAGCGCAAGCTGATAGGGTAGAAATCTCAAAAAACTTTGAATTCTCAAATTATGATAGAGCTTACAACCACGCTTCTCATGCTCGCAAGCGCGTTTTCGCCGGCGACAGTCAAGGCCGTCGCGGATGCAAAAGACAACAGGGCCGCGAGCGTGAAAGCCGACATGACTATAGAGCAGGCAATATCACCAAATTATCCTCTCACTTCCGTATCTGTAGAGGCGTACGTGCGCGATTATTTCGTGAGCGACCCGATTCTGGCGGAGATAGCCAGATGCGAATCAACCTTCAGGCAATTCGACTCCCGCGGTCAAGTGGTCCGGGGCGAAGTGAACAAAGGCGACATAGGCATCATGCAGATTAACAAGTATTATCACGAGGAAGATGCCGTCAAACTCGGCTTCGATATCTACACATTCGACGGCAATCTGGGCTACGCCAAATGGCTCTACGCCAAATACGGCGACGCGCCTTGGGGCAGTTCGTCAAAATGCTGGAATAAATATCGTGAGATAGCTTCAAGATAAAGTAAAAACAAAAACAGCAGATACGAGTTTTTTCATTGCTCGGCACCGGGACCATTTAATCCGCAGAACATAATAGGTCCTAAATGCCTCGCAATTCAAAAACTGTATCTGCTGTTTTTGTTTGTAAGTTTATGTAGGGAAGTGTCTCCGACAGGTTTATACCAATGTCGCACAATCTATCTTTTCGGTAATTAAACTATTAATCTAATAAAGCAACCTTGATACCGCAATAGCTGACGTTTCTATGAATGGAGGCTGAATTAGTTGTTTAACCACTCTTCCTTAGGAATTCCAGATTGTTCAATTATTCCTTTAAAAGTTCTCGGTTTTAATGCTTTTGTACCATGAAACTGTACACATACTTGTTTTAGTATCCCCTTTTGACTTGTAACGAAGTAATGATGACTACCCTCAGTATGATTCAGACGGAAACCTTTTGATTTTAAAAAATTCACAACATCATAGAATGTCCAATTAAAGACACCTCTAGGCATGTTGTATCATTTTTCTACCAAATGTATAAACAGGATATGGAGATTCAGTAGGTTTACTTGAAGCTACTTTTTTAGCAGTCATTGTGTTCCAAATATCTTCATACTCTGGATCTACTTTCTGATTGAGAGTATGTGGTCTTGCTCCGCCAATTTTTCTAAATGACTTGAGGTAACCTCTTATTGCTTCAAATAGTTTAAACAACGCTAATTCTGGATCGTTTTCCTCAACTACAATATTGAACTCTAAAGCAACACCATACCAACTGCCTTCTTCTTTAAAGACAATGTACCTAACAGACCCCCTTTGTCGCGTGTTCTTAAATGTTTGAGTCATTTTTTTTAGATGTTTTATTCATATTACTTTATTAGTAATACAAAGTAAAGTTAGCATAGTATAACTTGACAGGTATGCGTAAACTACTGGTCTATCGGCTGGTATGGCTTGTCCCCTATCCGCAAAAATCTCTGCGCCGCGTTTTCCAACTCTGTCGGCGCGCCGGCGTCTATTCTACCCAAATTATGTATGAAAGCGTTCCAGAGAATACCTATGAAGATATTTTTATACAGATAGGTGAGGGGGCCTTTCAAATAACCGTCCCAGACATACTCTACCCCGCTCTTTGTGTAGTTCAGATTTTTTTGGGTCAGAGGGGAATCAATAATGACTTTCAAATCATAGCCAAAAAAACTCAAAACAATAATTGCGATGAGGGCGATAATAATATATTTAATCATGGAATAATTATAGCAAAAGTATTCTTGGCCTAAAAGCCAAGTTATTCCAAAAGAAAGACCCATCCTTCAAGGATGGATCGATAAAACGATAGTATGTGAGTATATATAATAGCCTAATCCGACATTTTTGTTTGGTTAAAAATGGCGTATATTGCCTGTACCACCTCTCTTCCTACAAATTTTAACCACCCACATCGGTTTTTAGTTGAATAACAACCAACAACGAACTGTCCTGTTGATCTTGGAGTGACTCCAAAGAAGCCCCATTCGTGACCCTCTTGATTAAAGACTTCTTCACTACCCATTTGCCATGAAGCCATTATTCGCACATTATCTATATCTTCTTCGTACAATTTACCTGTTGGTTTGATAGTGAATTTAACCTTTAAAATCGGACTAAGCCGATGACAATGGGACGCAAGGTAATCGTACTTGGAGGGCCCACTGACGATTGGATGACGACCTAATGATGTGATTTCCATAAGGAATCTTTTGTTTATGTGCTCTTCGATAAAGGCCGAAGTGTTCCTCTTACGGTTCGCATAAGCTTGCCGCGTTCATCTACAAAGATGACCTATATTCTATTGAGAGATTACTCTTCTCTTCTTTTTTGTCAATTAAAGCTTTGGCAAATAGGCCAATGGGTCGAGATATGCGGCCGGCGGTGCGGCGATGGTCACAAGTTGTTATAAGAGGTTTTTTATGCGTTTTCTTACGTTGTAAAGGTGATACCATAACGGCTCCGCGACGACATCAAAAAAGTCTGAGTGTATAACTTCCCTTCCACCGAATTTCTTTTTAAAAATCGTCAAGCCGTCCCAACCTTTATATATTTTTCCTGACGCTATACCACCGAAATTGTAAGATGTATCGCCGAGGATTTTTGCGTGATGGATTGCCGCCCATTGCGCGAGATATGTCGGCATCCGATTACGCTCCTCGTTACTTGAACCTCCAAAAACATAATTTGCAACGTTTCCATGCCTAATGATAAGATCAATCGCTAAAATTTTTTCACCGAACTTCGCTATCGAGAGAAATGAATTTGTCTGTAGGTTTTTAAAAATATTCTGATAATAGTTTTTGCTGTGCAGACTAAAGCTGTTGCGCGTTGCTGTACCAAGCATGAGCTCATAAAATATAGGGAAATATTTTTCAAAGTCTGATGATATAATTTCTGTTGTAATACCCTTTCTCTCGGCTAGACGTATGGAATATCTCGTTTTTTCATGCATCTCCTTGAGAAGCACGTCTTCCGTATTGTACAAATCTAAAAACCATTCAACCCGTGGTTGAAAGTAAGCTGAATGATACGTACAAAAAGGGGCTTTTGTAAAAAACTTCGTGAGAAGTTTTTTATTCTCATATGATTGCACTGGGGGCGTAAAATCTAATCGTACAAACACCGCATTATTCTTTCGTGCAAAATCATAAAGCTGTGATTTGAGGAATTTTAAAAATTCCTCAGAAAGCCCCCCCCCCACGTGTTTTGGGACCATATGGT
>JBBTTH010000032.1:0-7521 GCA_038064295.1 Patescibacteria group bacterium | reverse complement strand
GAAAATTCGTGTTCCGCTTTTTGCCGGAGGTTTTGGCCGAAAATACGGGCTTTTTCGGGGTTTTTATGCATGAGCTCCAGAGCAGAGGCGATTTCGTCGGGTTTTCGAGTTTGGACGAGGATGCCGGATTTCATGTCGTCTATGATTTCCCGGACGCCGCCGACATTTGTGGCGACGACGGGCAGGCCGGCGGACCCGGCTTCTATGACGACGTATGGCAGACCTTCTTTCAAGGAAGACAACACCAAAGCGTCAAAAGCCCGCAGATATTGCGGCGCGTCTCCCACAAATCCGGCCAGTGCCACGTCCTTTTCAATTCCAAGTTTTGCCGCGAGCGATTTCAAGAACCTCCTCTCCTCACCCTCGCCCAAAATCGCCAATTTTACGGGAATGTTTTTCTGTTTTAGGATGGCCACGGCCCGCAGAGCATACTCGTAAGCTTTATTTCTGTGAAGTTCGCCCACGGCGCCAACCAAAAAATCATTTTCACCGATATCAACACCTGTATTTTTTGCCAGTGCGGCGATATAGGCGCGGCTTTCCGCCCGCTCTCTAAAATCTGGAGATTTGATGCCGTTATGGACGAGAACAATCTTGTTTTTCACCCAGAACATGTGTTTTCCGTCGCTAAAATCCTTCCCGGAGACGGCTATGGTCTCGTGGGCGAGCACGACCGTGAGCCAGGACAAAAATTTTATGATTGAAAGAGAGAAGAAATTTCGGTCTTCGTTCCAAGGCCAGCCGTGGCAGGTGAAAATGATGCGCGGCACTCCGGCGATACGGGCGGCCAAGCCGCCGAGGCCGCCGATTTTTGAGCTGTTGATATGGACTATGTCTGGCTTTTCTTTTTTAAACAAGGATAGCAGTCTGAAGAAACTTGAAATATCGGCGAATATGTTGATATCCCTGGCGAGGTTGGGTATGGAAATCGTCTTGATGCCTGCCTCAGCCAGTTTTAGGGAGAGAGGGCCTGTGCCGCCGAAAACCACCAGGCTCTCGTACTGTTTCTGTCGTTTTTCCATTGACAGGCCAGTAGCCAAGTCATAGACGTATTTCTGGGCCCCTCCCCAATTGCTCTTAGTTATGACATAAAAAATTTTCCTGACAGGTTCTTTATTTTCGTTCATATAATGGCTCTAATCATAGTCTTTTTTGAAACAATTCTCAAATTGTCCGGCATGTCCGCTTTCATGGCCAGTCACTTGAAACCTCGCGCTTCTCGTGTAGTATTAACACTCACATATGACAATTTTCAATAAACGGGCCCCGTGGCTCCTTCTCTCGGGCGATGCCCTGCTCTTTGTCGTTTCCCTGTGGCTCGCCCTGTTTCTGCGCTACGGCGAATCTCCGGACGGAGAAATATTTTTCGCCCACCTGGCGCCTTTTTCTCTCCTGTTTATAATCTGGATTTTGGTTTTCTTCATCACCGGCCTCTATGACAAACAGAGCGTTATCATCAAATCAAAACTGCCTCTGTATCTCTTCCAAGGACAAGTGATAAACTCAGTCGTCGCCGTCATCTTCTTCTATTTCGTCCCGTGGTTTGGCATCAGCCCCAAAACCACTCTCTTTGTCTACCTAGTCATATCACTCCTGCTCATAATCTGGTGGAGGGTCTACGGCTACTTTCTGTTCGTGCCGAAAGTGCGCGAGAGGACGATTCTGGTGGGCGGAGGCGGAGAGGTGAGAGAACTCCGCCGGGAGATAGGAGACAACCGGAGATACAATATAGATATCGTCTCGGTCATTGACCTGGAAAATGCCCATCGGGACGATATTCTCCGGGATATAGAGCAGAGCGGGGCTTCCGTCGTGGCCATGGATTTCTATAACGACAAAATCCATTCAATCCTGCCGAATCTGTACAACCTCATCTTTCGCCGTTTGCGTTTCATAGACATAGACGAATTGTATGAAGCTGTGTTTGACAGGGTGCCATTATCCCTCATAAGGCACAATTGGTTTCTGGAGAACATTTCCGCTTCGCCGAAAATAATCTATGACGCTCTGAAGCGTTTCATGGACATCGCCGTCGCCCTCGTTCTGGGAATCGTTTCCCTGGTCTTTTATCCTATCGTCGCCCTGGCAATCAAACTCACAGACGGCGGGCCGGTTTTCATCCTCCAGGACAGGATAGGAAAAAATGACAAAATCATCCACATCAGAAAATTCAGGAGTATGACCGAAGCGGCTCAGGACGAAAACGGCGCGCCCTCGTCCCAATCCATAACACGTATCGGCTCTCTCATCAGAAAAACGCGCATAGACGAACTGCCACAGCTCTGGAATGTCGTCTGCG
This sequence comes from Patescibacteria group bacterium, assembly GCA_038064295.1. Lineage (GTDB taxonomy): Bacteria > Patescibacteriota > Minisyncoccia > Phycocordibacterales > UBA6065 > UBA6065. The sequence continues at coordinate 5,222 of JBBTTH010000032.1, read as the reverse complement.
GCGACCTCTCTCTCATAGGCCCGCGCCCGGAACTGCCTAAATTTGTGGAGATTTACGAGAAGGAAATTCCTTTTTATGGCATACGCCATCTCATAAAACCGGGACTTTCCGGCTGGGCACAGCTCTATCACCGGACGCCGCCGAAATTTGAAGCCTCAAACGAAGACACCAAAATGAAGCTCTCCTATGACCTCTTTTACATAAAAAACCGCTCTTTGATTCTGGATTTGAATATCGCTCTCAAAACCATAAAGGAAATTATTTCCAGAAGAGGAATATAATTGACCGTCATCTTTAACTCAAGTTCTGCTGTTCTAACCGATATGAATAAAAAAATGAACAAAAGGGTAATTGTCACGGGCGGAGCCGGTTTTCTGGGTTCTACTCTGGTGCCGGCTCTGCTAGGACGGGGATACGAAGTGCACATCATAGACAATCTGGTTTCGGGAAAGCGGGAACACGTGCCGGAAAAAGCGGCTTTGCATGTGGTGGATATACGCGACGCGCCGGCGCTCGAAGCCGTATTCAAAAAAATCGGGAGCATTTACTGCGTTTTTCATCTGGCCGCCCTGCCGAGGGTGCAGTTTTCCATAGACCATCCCGCGGAATCCCACAGCGTAAATATAGACGGCTTGCTCAATGTCTTTGAAGCGGCACGGAAAGCCGGAACCAGACGAATCGTCTATTCCGCATCCAGCTCGGCTTACGGCGACCAGCCAATAATGCCCTTGAACGAAGAAATGAAGCCAAATCCAAAGAGTCCTTATGCCGCCCAGAAATTTTACGGAGAACTTTTGGCCAGGCAGTACCGCATGCATTACGGAATTGAAACAATCTGTCTGCGTTACTTCAATATCTTTGGGCCGAATTTTGACCCGAACGGACCATACGCCATGGCCATAGGCAAATTCATAAACGCCGTGAGAGAGGGCAGGCCTCTCTCCGTGACAGGCGATGGCAGTCAGACCCGCGATTGCGTTTATGTCACGGACGTCGCGCGCGCCAATATACTGGCGGCAGAGAGCGGAAAAGCGGGGAAGGGCGAGGTCATAAACATAGGTAGCGGCAAGAATACTTCCATTTTGAAAATCGCGCAGATGATTGCCGGCAAAGCGGGCAAAATCATTCATATCACCCCTCGTGTAGAGCCGCATGATACCCGAGCCGACATAACAAAAGCTAAAAAACTCCTGGGTTGGGAACCGAAAGTTTCTATTGAAGAAGGAATTGCGGAACTGAAGCGGTTGAATAATATAAAGTAAAAGGCTAGTATAGGCCTATTAAAATAATTTTGTATGTGGAAAAAAAGAGTTTCGGCTTTGCTTTTGCTCGCTCTGGCTTTCGGTGTCGCATATTTTGCGTATGACAAAAACGGCAAAACAGACGAGGTTTCTCGATTAGAAACTTCACGTTTCCCATACAAACTCGGCCTTGACCTCTCGGGCGGAACACATCTGGTTTTTCAGGCTGACACGGCGAGCTTGGCCGCGGGAGAAATCGCCGATTCCATGTCCGCTCTGGCTCAGGTCGTGGAACGGCGTGTCAATTTATTCGGTGTTTCCGAACCTCTGGTCCAGGTTGAAGAAGGCGGAACGGTGGGGAATACGGAGCACCGTCTCATCGTTGAACTGCCCGGCGTGACCGATGTCAGGCAGGCGGTGGAAATGATAGGCAAAACGCCCACCCTGGACTTCCGCCTGGTCCGCGCCGGCGCGGAAAATATGACGGAAGAAGAACGCGCTCTCGCCACGGTCGATGATGTCTTTCTTCCGACAGGACTGACTGGCCGATATCTGAAGCATGCCACTCTGCAGTTTGACCCGACGACCTATGCGCCCGTAGTTGGAATTGAATTCAACGACGAAGGCGGGGCTCTGTTCGCCAAAATCACCAAAGAAAACGTCGGCAAAGCTCTCGGCATATTTTTGGATGGTTCGCCGATTTCCACTCCGGTTATCCGCCAGGAAATCACTTCAAAAGAAGCCGTGATTTCCGGCGACTTCAAATTGGAAGAAGCCAAAACTCTCGTCCGCAACCTCAATTACGGCGCTCTGCCCGTGCCGATTTCTCTGGTTTCCACCCAGACGGTCGGCGCCACTCTGGGCGAAGGAGCGCTCTATGCCAGCATAAATGCGGGATTTATCGCTTTCATCGCTGTCGCTCTGTTTCTCATTTTCTGGTACAGGGTGCCGGGAATAGTCGCCACCGTCGCCCTGGTCATTTATATCGCTCTCAACTTGGCGCTTTTCAAACTGATACCGGTTACTCTCACATCGGCCGGCATAGCAGGTTTTATTTTGTCGCTTGGCATGGCGGTGGACGCAAACATACTCATATTTGAGAGGATGAAAGAAGAACTGCGCCGGGGGCTCGCCCTGCCGGAGGCGGTAAAAGAAGGCTTTCACCGCGCCTGGCTTTCCATCCGCGATTCAAACTCTTCTTCCATAATCACGGCTGTCATTCTGTACTATTTCGCTTCTACGCCGGTTGTCAGGGGCTTTGCCCTGGTTTTCGGCCTCGGCGTCATCGTTTCCATGTTTACCGCCATCACCGCTTCCCGCACTCTCCTCATGGCTATCGGCGGGAAAGGGGAGAGCCAGACCACCAGGTTTTTCTTCGGTTCTGGTGCCGGCTCCGGAATGAATCCAGGCATAAATTCGGCCGCCGCAAAAAAATAGGTCCACAATAAAACAAAATCATGTTCATCGTACGCCACAGAAAATTTTTTTATGCCCTCTCGGTTTTGTTGGTCATTTTGGCCGTTTTGGCTCTTTCGGTTTGGGGATTGAAGCCCGGTATTGATTTCAAAGGCGGCTCGCTCGTGGAAGTGGAATACCCATTGGGCGCTTGGCCGGCAATAGAAACAATAAAAGCCAACCTTGATTCTCTCAATCTCGGCGCATATTCCGTCCGCGAAACCGGCCAGTCGGGGTTGTTGGTCCGGACGGGGGAATTGTCCCCCGAAATGCACGAAGCGGTGCTCATAGAGCTCTCCGACAAAGGCATACGGGCGGAAGAAAAACGTTTCAATTCCATCGGCCCGGTCCTCGGCCGTGAAGCCTTGCAGAAATCATGGATATCCGTAATCATGGTTTTGATTGCCATCGTCCTATTCATCACGTTTGCTTTCAGAAAAGTATCCGAGCCGGTTTCTTCCTGGAAGTACGCTCTCATTGCCATCGTCGCCCTGATTCACGATGTCGTCATACCTTCCGGAGTATTCGCTTTTCTGGGGTTTGTCGCGGGATTTGAAACTGACACTCTGTTTGTCACAGCTCTACTGGTCATTCTCGGATTTTCCGTTCACGATACCATCGTCGTCTTTGACCGCGTGCGCGAAAATCTACGTCATGACAAGGAAAACAAGCAGAAAAAATCGTTTGAAAACATAGTTGGCGAGTCTATCAATCAGACATTCGTCAGGTCCGTAAACACTTCTCTCACCACCCTCATAGCTATTTTTGTCTTGTATCTCATAGGTCCCGAAGCCACGCGACATTTCGCCCTGACTCTCATCATAGGCATCGTCGCCGGCACGTATTCTTCCATATTTATCGGCTCGCCCTTGCTTGTCACGGTGTATAAATGGCAGGATAGAAAGAATAAATAAAACAAATATCCGTAATTTAGACATATTTATCAGAACACGATGATTTCGCCATACATAGACAGCCTGCTTCAGATATTCACAGCGCACCCATACATCATATTGTTTGCCGGTCTCCTGTTTGCCGGCGAAGCTTTTCTCCTGCCGGCGGTTTATTTTGCTCTGGCAGGCGAGCTCCGTTTGTCGTATATCATCGCCATTGCCTTTATTGCCACCGCCGTGTCAGATTTGTTTTGGTACTACATCGGCACAAACATAAAAGAAAAATTCGCCGAGAGGCTAGTGGCCGGCAGGGTCCGGAGGGCTCTGGAGAAACTGTCGAGCGCTTTTTCGCGCCACGGCGGCAAAGTGCTCTATCTCTCCAAATTTGTCTACGGCACACGCACCGCCGCCCAGGTGCTCGCCGGACTGCAGGCTATGCCTGTGCGCAGATATATAGCCATAAACTCTCTCGGCATCATGTCCCTCTTGGCATTTATAATAATCCTGGCTTATTCGGTTGAGATGACGGTGGCCAACGTCCAGAGGATTGTCCATGACGTTGAGGTGACATTCTTCTCATTCGTGGCGGTGGTGGTCCTGGGCCATCTCGTCGTCGGCGCCTACGTCAAAAAAATATGGTCTCAATAATCATACCGGCCTTCAATGAGGGAAAAACGATAGGCGGAATCGTGAAGAGTGTCATAGGTCATCCGATGGTGGCGGAAGTAATCGTGGTGGATGATGGTTCCACCGATGACACGCGAACCGCCGCCGTCTCCGCCGGCGCCAAACTACTGTGCTTGCCGGACAATGGCGGCAAGGCCGGCGCCATGGACATGGGTGTCAGGGCGGCAAAAAGCGATATCGTTTTGTTTCTGGATGCCGATATCGTTGGTTTTACAAATGAAAAAATATCCGCGATTATAGACCCAATTCTCTCGGGCGAGCTGGAAATGCACGTAGGACTCTTGCCACGGCCGTCGTTGCGCCTCTTTTCAAAACGAGTCTTTTACATTTTGCCTGTGCTCTCCGGTATGAGAGCTCTCACCAAAAATCTCTGGCACAGGGTGCCGCGCAGTCAGAGAGACGGCTTCAAAATAGAACTCGCCTTAAACTACGCCGCCCGCAAATGGGGCAGAGGGACTGGCTATGAAATAATTCCCGGTCTCGTCCACACCATCAAAGAAAAGAAGCATGGCCTTCGAAAAGGCCTCTGCCGCAGGGTTAAAATGTATAACGAGCTTGTTTCTATTTCCTGGGAGCTCTATATCTCCGGGCCGATTAAAGACCTTTCCAAGCTGCAAAATTACTTGTAGCATAGAATTTACAAGGACACGTGGCGGAACTGTATACGCGCACGCCTCAGAAGCGTGTGCCGCAAGGCTTGGGAGTTCGAGTCTCCCCGTGTCCACCAAGACAAAACATAATCCCTTTTCAGAGATTTTTTGATGGGCTTCCGCAACGGAAGCCCATTGAATTTCCGCAACGCCGCGCGCTTCGCGCGCGTGGAGTGTCAGGTTCAACCCGAAGATTTTTTTGGCGAACGATTTTTTAAGAGAAAGAGGGGCGTCTTCCGTAATTTCGTTAAGCATTTGCGCGTCTTTCAGCCAATCGCGCAGGGGTTCAACCCAAG
>JBBTTH010000031.1:0-3985 GCA_038064295.1 Patescibacteria group bacterium | reverse complement strand
CAAAATGGGATTATTGATTTTAGGGAGTTCCTTAACCTTTTCCGCGCAGGGAGGGTGGGGCAAGGAAAAGAAAATAGCCGCCAAAAAAATCGCCAGTCCAAGCGAGGGCGCGGCGGAAGGGGGGTGTGGGGGGAGGAATTCCGCCTCGCCCGAGCGTTCCGCCGAGCAAAGCGAGGCGGTCAGGTCAGGTTTCGCTTCTTGGCTTTGTGTATCAGATTTGGCAAAATGAGTTCGTATCTAGTTTTGTGGCTCCTCGGCCTGGACTCGAACCAGGGACCCATCCCTTAACAGGGGATCGCTCTACCAGCTGAGCTACCGAGGAATGTTGTTTTTCAACTTTTTCATATTATCAGATTCGGAGACTATGGCAATCGCCCGGGCTCCTCACAGAGAAAGACAAAACCTCCCAAAAACGTACTATAATGAGGCATAATGGCCGAAGACAAGCAGACAAAAAATCAGGCGGACGTGAGCCTGGTCAGGCGCGCTCTGGAATCGAGCGATGAGTTTGCCAGCATCATAGAAAAATACAGGGAACCTCTGACGAGATATGTGCGGCGGCTGGCGGGGCCGAATAGAGACGAGCTGGACATGCTCATCCAGGATATTTTCATAAAAGTTTACGAGAACTTGAATGATTTTGACCAGAAACTGCCTTTTTCTTCCTGGATATACCGCATCGCCCATAATGAAGCCATGGATTTCCACAGAAAGAGGAGGAGGCATGGCGGTTCTCTCTACGAGCCGAGAGGAGACGGTGACACGACGATTCTGGCGGAAACCCTGGTCGCCGATGGAGACATCATCGCCGATATTGACCGTGAGTATGCCAAAAGGCGTGTTATAAAAGTTCTGGACTGCCTGGACCCCAAATACAAGTCGGTGCTTGTCCTCAAGTTTTTGGAAGACAAGGATTATGACGAAATATCCGACATCTTGAAAAAACCTCCGGGAACCGTGGCGACGCTGATTCATCGGGCAAAGAGAGAGTTCAGGAAACTGATGGCCAACGGGGGAGCAGACAAAATAAACTTATGAAAATAATGACATTGGAAAAACGAATATTGGACAAAATAAAGCAGAGGGGTCTCCGGCCGACACCCAGAGGCTATTTCTATGTCCGCGATGCCGCCATCTGGATTTTCCTCGGTGTTTTTGCGCTCGCCTTGTCTCTGGGTTTCGCCATGACCATATTTGTGATTCGCGGCATTGATTTTAATCTGTTTGAAAAACTAGGCCTCTCGGGCGGAGAGAAAGTGATGTATTCCATTCCCTTTTTTTGGATTGCCGCTTCCGTCGCGGTGGCTATCGCTGCATTCATCAATTTCCGCAACACCCGCCGGGGTTACCGCATGAGCGCGAAACAGTTTGTTTTTATAGCCGTCCTCATCACCCTCTCGGCCGGCAGTATATTTTATGCTTTTGATATTGCCAAGTACATAGACGACGCCGCCTCCGAAAATCTGCCGATTTATAATCTGATTGTGCCGTTCAATACCAATACATGGCTTGACCCGTCACACGGACTGCTCTCGGGCGCCGTGAGAGACAGGGAGTCGGAATCCGATTTCAATCTGCGGGACGCGAACGGCGTGCTCTGGCACGTGACGGGTAAAAATATAAAATCGGAAGAAGGTTTGCAGTGGTCTAGCGGAGAGAGAATCAAAATCATAGGTGTAGAGACCGCTCCGGACGAGTTTCGGGCGATGGAGATATTGCCGTGGGAAAAGAGACCCATAAGAGAATAGAAGGGCAACCCCGTCCCTCCGTTGCTCAAACTATATCCGCCGCTTTTTTTATTCTTCTATTACAATCACCACATGGATGTCGGTGTTCATACGGTCATAAAACGAATACATGCCGGGCTCGGAAAACGACAGGACATAACTCTCTCCCGCCTCGAACTCCCCCGATTCCAACCTGGCGTCGCGTCTGGACGACCTCTCCTCGGCCATATTGTGCAGACTGTCGTCCAGCACCATAAAAACTATTTCATCTCCCGGTCTGGCCGTGATTGAAACGGGCTCCGTCTTGCCTTCAGACAAGAAAAATTTATGCACCGTTCCCCTGCCCAAGAAAACAGAAGCCATGTTTTCCCCCTCCTGCCCCAATTTTTTTGTTAAAGCAAAAGTTCCCGCCAAAGCCAAAAGGATGATCATCCAAACCATGGCGATTTTTACTTCTCTCTTCCGCATGAATTCCATAATGACATTGTATCAGAAACGCCCTTGATATAATTACCTGATAGCGCACGCCGTATACGCTATATGGTGGGCGATTTTTTCTCTCCGCGACTAGCCTCGTTCCATTTTTTCCACGACAATTCCAAGTGGAAGATTTTTGTTCTAATGTTCGTGTATCTACCTATGACATCGTCTATGAGTTCCTGATTCACTTTTGCTCCATACATGCCTTTTATATGTTCAAGGTAAATGATCATTTTATTGCATCCCGACATGGCTTTTTCTATAAGTCCTATCCCTTGGCTGAAATTGCCAAATCTGATGCTGTGCGCCTCGCCTATAGAGAGAGGTATTGTCATGACGCAATTTATGAAACCTTCCAAAAACGGATATTTGAGGGTCACGAGCTTTGGTCTCATATTTTTTACTACTATGACCGCGCATTCAAGAGTTTTTTGATATATATCCAAATCACGGAAAGTTTTTACGGGTTTTTTGGGATTGAATTTGTACTTTGAATCGTATTTTGATTGAAAATAGCTTTTCATTTGAAAAAATAAAATTAAATCACGCGACAACCAATCTGTTTTTGTTTGGCACTACGACTACGGTGCCGTCGCGATAGTGGATTCTTTTTGCTCTTTTTCCGGCGCGTAATTTCTTGACGATGTGAAGCGGATAAAATTCATAGAAGTCCTTGTCGTCAAACCAAGCGCATTTGAATTCGTATAGACGAAGTCCCGTGAGACGGGAGAGAGCCAAGGCGTACCATGTGAGCTGTTCTATGGGTTTTTCTTTACTCGCGTTCGGTTTGTAATCCATGATATGGATCATGCCGTTTCTAATCTGGACAAAATCTATGTGGCCTGTGAGAAGTTTCGGAAATTTCTGTTCCTGTTTGTCGCCTTTCAATTCAATTTGGCCATTGTTTGTTATCTTGAATTTTAATTCATTTTCCATATGTTCAACATCTTCTCTGCGGATATAGACAGGCACTTCGGTGGCGACAGTGACTGAATCGTTCGCAATCATAAATCTCTGCAGGGCCTCATGCCTCGCCTTGTTGTCAACCACTCCGCTCAAAACAAACTCCGCCAAATCATTGGCAAAATTTGATTTGCTCCGAACGATCATGTCTGTCTTGTCAAACTTTGATCTGATTTCGGACATGCGGGCGCCGTCGTCGAAATATTGGTGTGGCGTCTCCGAAGAAACCCTATCGAGATATTCTTTCAGTCTTCCGAAATGGCGGTTTTTGAATTCCTCCATTATGAGAATGGTTTTGGCTCTGTGATATCTGAAACGATAGAGTTGACGATGGACCATGGTTGTCACTTCTATCATGTGTTGGGGCGTGAACATTTTCACTGCCCACGGGCGCATTCTCTCAAATCTGCACAGGGGTTTGTATTCCTCTATCCACGACGACAGTGTCGCTGGCAGTGGTGCTAGAAAATTTTTTGTATTTGAAAATTTTTTGGCCAAAAAATCACAAGTTTGTTCCAATGTCAGGCCGAGGTTGTAATAACTGATACCTTCTATGATGACATTTATGGGAAAACGTTTACCTTTCACTCTCTCTGCGGTAAAGGTTCTACCGCAATTATCTGCCATGCACAGATAAAGTTGCACTTTTTCATATTTTTTCTGTCGTACGCCTCGTTTGACAAATTTTTCCGAATTGCAATAGGGGCAGACGGTTCTTGTCGTCATTTTTGCTTTTTCATTATTACTATTCTTTTGTGTTTAGTGAATTAGCACTCTAATTGCATAGTTTGCTTTTCTTCCAGAACACTTTCCTT
>JBBTTH010000030.1:0-3304 GCA_038064295.1 Patescibacteria group bacterium | reverse complement strand
GGCATACATATTCGCCGACACTCTGAAGCGTCTGATGAAATCTGCCGGATATGGAGTAAAGCAAGTTATAAACATCACGGATGTGGGCCACCTCACGAGCGATGCCGATGATACGGGAGAGGACAAAATGGAAAAAGCCCGCCGGCGCGAACATAAATCGGCATGGGACATAGCGGAATTTTACACGTCGGCTTTTTTTAAAGATTTGGCCAGTCTCAATATTGATACAGGGGGCACTCAATTTCCCAGAGCGACGCAATATGTCAAAGAGCAGATAAATATAATAAAAACTCTTGATAAAAAAGGCTTTGCTTATCGCACATCCGACGGTTTATATTTTGATACGGCCAAGTTTCCCGGATATGGCAAACTCGGAAACATAGATATAAAAGGCCTCCGCGAAGGCGAACGTATAGGAGTGAACAAGGAAAGGAGAAATCCGACGGACTTTGCATTATGGAAATTTTCTCCCGAAAGAGAAAAACGCGATATGGAATGGAATTCGCCGTGGGGCGTCGGTTTCCCCGGTTGGCACATAGAATGTTCGGCCATGTCCCGCGCTTTGCTCGGCGAGGCGTTTGACATACATACGGGTGGCATAGACCACATACCCACCCATCACAACAACGAAATCGCCCAATCGGAAGGCTCTCAGGGTAAGCCTTTTGTCCGGTACTGGATGCATTCCGCTTTTGTCACAATCGGCGGCGGAAGAATGGCAAAATCAGCCGATAATTTTATTACTCTCCAATCGCTCAGAGAGAAAGGCTACTCTCCCTCGGCCTACCGCTATTTTCTGCTTGGCGCCCGGTATTCGACACAAATCAATTTCACGTGGGAAGCCCTGGACGGGGCCGCAAATGCATATGGAAAATTGAATGCGGCGGTTTGCGAACTGCCGGACGGTGGAAAAATAAACAAAGAACTCTGGAATGGCGCTCTTAGTTTTATGACGGACGATTTAGATACGCCAAAGACCCTGGCGCTCTGCCGGAATATATTGAAAGACGACAAGCTCTCCCCCGCCGACAAAAAAGCGACCATTATGAAAATTGACGAACTGCTGGGGCTTAAACTAGGGGAAAGAGGAAACGAAGTTATAATTCCCGAAGATATTTTAAAACTTGCAGATGAGCGTAAAAACGCTCGCCATAAAAAGGACTGGAAAAAATCCGACGAATTGCGTGACAAAATAGCAAAATTTGGTTTTGAGGTCAAAGATACTCCTCTCGGTCAGAAAATCGTCGCAAAATAAAAGTTTTCTCCGACTGTTGACTTATATATTAGAGTAATATATAGTAAAAATCGTTAAGCAACAGCTTAATTTGCACACAAAACCAAAAAAAAGGAGGCAAGATGCAAAGAAAAAAAAAGAAGTCCCCATCAGGGCGCCCTTTTCATGAGACGCTAATTGACGCAATCAACCAAGCGTCCAGCGCGGAGATGGATTGCTTGGCGTTTCTCATTAAAATAACAAAGATTCCACGAGGTTATGATGAAATCATCGCGGCGTGGAAGAAACGGAGAAGGGCTATACTTTGGGGCACTGAAGACCTCGGCGTGCCTGCTTATCTCCGCGCGCAGAAACTCGCGGCCATGGAAAAGTCCAAACCTCATGACGATGAGAATGAATCCATGCAGGAGCGTCTTCAGAACCTGCACAAGCTCACCTCGCAGGCTCTCGGCAAATAGTTTTTCGAAACAAAGAACTACTAATCAAGCACACGACCTTACGGTACGGTGCTTTTTTATTTTTTTATTCTCGTTTCCCTCCCCACCTTCTCCCCATGTTGTGAAGGTTTTTATTTTCCGCATATGGTTTTTTAAGTGTTAAAATATATCCATGCAACGCATTGGCGACCACATACGCGTCCCTCCGCAGTCGCTTGAAGCCGAGCAAGCGCTCATCGGTTCCGTCATGCTCCGTCCTGAAGCCATCCATGACGTGAGCGACGTCGTGCGCGAGGATGATTTTTATGCCGACAAGCATCGGACTGTCTGGCGCGCCTGTCTGGAACTGATTTCAAAAGCTGAACCTATAGACTTGCTTTCTCTTTCCACAAAACTCAAAGACAAGAGCGAACTCGATAGGATTGGCGGTTCATCATATCTCTCGGAACTTGTCAGTTTGGTGCCGTCCGCTTCAAATGTGCGCCACTACGCGACTATCGTTCAGAAAAAAAGTATGATGCGCCGGCTCATAGAGGCCGGAGAGCATATTTCCGCCATGAGTTTTTCCGAAGAAGGCGACCTGGAGGAAATCATAGACAATGCCGAAAAACGTCTCTTTGACGTCACCAATTCCGTCGGCACTCATAAATTCGTGGAGCTCAAAGACACCCTCCATGAAGCCTGGGAACAGATAGAAAAACTGCATTCTTCTCAGGACGAATTGCGCGGCGTGCCGACGGGTTTCAAGACTCTGGACAACAAACTATCCGGCTTGCAGAAATCCGACCTCATTATTCTGGCGGCGCGGCCTAGCATGGGCAAGACTTCCCTGGCCTTGGACATCGCCCGCCAGGCGGCGGTAAAGCACAGAATCCCCACAGCCATATTTTCCCTGGAAATGAGCGCCCAGCAACTGGTCCAGAGGATGCTCGCCGCCGAATCGCGCATAGACGCTTGGAAACTGCGCACCGGCAAAGGTTTGAAAATGGAAGAGCTGTCCACCCATCTGCGCGACGCCATGGGCGTACTGTCCCAAGCCCCAATCTATGTGGATGACCAGCCGGGAAACACTATCTTGAAAATGAGGGCCGTTGCCCGCCGCCTGAAAGCGGAAAAAAATTTGGGGCTCATCATCGTGGACTATCTCCAGCTCATGACGCCGACCCAGTCTCGCGGTTCGGACAATTTGGTTCAGCAGATAACGGAGATTTCGCGGTCGCTCAAAAATCTGGCGCGTGACCTGGACGTACCGGTGCTGGCTTTATCCCAACTTTCCCGCGCCGTTGAAAATCGCGGAGGTAAACCGCGCCTCTCGGACTTGCGCGATTCGGGTTCCATAGAACAGGATGCCGATGTCGTCATGTTTATCCACAGGGAGAAAGACGAGAGCGGCGAGCAGGCCAAGTCGCGCGATACGACGATTCTCATAGAAAAGCACAGAAACGGCCCAACAGGAGAAGTAAAGCTGGTTTTTGACAGCAGCAAGTCCACCTTCCTCCCGGTGGAAAAAGCCGATTTCGGTGAGTTTGTGGAAGCGGGTGATGGGTCGTTTTAAAAAAGCAAAAGAAATAAGCGGAGTGTGCCGGGCGAGAACCTCCGCAGGCGAGGATTTGTCAATGGTCCGTCCTTGACA
>JBBTTH010000029.1:0-9553 GCA_038064295.1 Patescibacteria group bacterium | reverse complement strand
CAAGTCGGCCGGCATTTCCATATCCACCGGTTCCAGTCTGCTTTCTTTTATCCGCATGCCCGATATGGATCAGAAACAGCTGGCCACCATGATTCCCATAGAAGCCAGAAAATATATTCCCGTGCCCATAACCGAAGTGGCTCTGGATTGGTGGATTATTCCGAAAGAAGAAAGCACGTTTTCTGATTTTGAAAAAGAGGGCGCGCCGGCCGGCGCGGGCGCCCCAGACAACTTGCCGAAAGAAAAGAGCATAGACATCCTGCTCGTCGTTATCCATAATGACGTCCTGAACCACCTCAACACCATAGGCGCCGGAGTCGGATTGGACACCAGTTTCTATGAAATAGAAATCTTCAGTTCCATGCGCTCGGTGGTGGACCAAAATCTGGAATCGGTCATGATTTTTGACATGGGCGCCGGTTCCACAAAACTCTATGTCATAGAGCGCGGTATTTTGCGGGCGAGTCATACCATAAACAGGGGATCTCAAGAAATCACTCTGGCGCTCTCCCGTTCTCTGGGATTTTCTGTCGCCGACGCGGAACATATAAAGAGGACCATAGGAATTTCTCCGGAACAGGACAATAAAAATGTCAGAGAAGTCATCACTCTCAATCTGGATTATATTTTTTCAGAAACTGCCCGCGTCATGAGCGCTTACGAACGCAAATACAACAAAAATATCTCAAAAATCATTCTCACCGGCGGAGGATCTCTCTTGAAAGGATTGTTGGATCTGGCCCGCGCGCGCTTTCAAACCGAAGTCGTCCTCGGCGATCCTTTTTCCAAGACCACCGCTCCCGCTTTCCTGGAACCAGTCTTGCGCACCGCCGGCCCGGAATTCGCCGTAGCCATAGGCATAGCATTGCGCAAACTTCAGGAAGGAGAGTAGAAAGTCCGCAGGTACAAGTCTTGCGGGGCTCGGGACGGGACCCTCGGTCGGTCACCGTACCCATCCCTCGCTCCTCAGACTGTACCTGCGGACTTTCCATTCTTCCTCTCTGGGGATAGCCACGTTCGTTTCATAAAGTTTTCGGGTGTATAATAAACCGGTATGGATCCTCAATTTAAAACTTCGTTCATTCCAAAAAAGCCGATTGTCGCTCCGGCAGGAGGTTACTCCGCGCCTTCCACCATAAATCTGTTTTCTCTCCTGGCCATGACCCTCTTTATCATTGCTCTGGTCCTGTCCGGCGCGGTTTTCTTTTACAAGAGTTTGCTCGCAAAGCAGATAGAATCAAACAAGGCCACTCTGGAGAGAGCCAAAGGCGCTTTTGATCCGGAATTAATAGAGCGCATCATCAGATTGGACACGCGCATAGAAACTTCCAAAAAACTGCTTGCCGATCATTTGGCCATATCGCCCTTTTTTGATTTTCTCTCCACGGTCACTCTCCATACGGTTCGTTTCAAAGATTTCAGCTTTTCATATCTCTCAAAAAACAAAATCAAAGTAGAAATGAAAGGTCAGGCCGAGAGCTATGCTTCAATCGCTCTGGAATCCGACCTCCTGAATTCCCAGAAATATCTGAAAGACACGATCGTGAGTGACATGGCTCTGGAGCCTTCCGGTTTGGTGTCTTTCAAAGTTGAGGCAACCATTGACCCCAGTCTGGTTTCTTATTCCGCGACTATCGCGGATAGAGACCAAATTGACGACATAGACATTCCTGATTCTCTATTTGAATTTGAAGAAACGAATGTTACGGCCACTTCCTCCATTAAAAACATGACGGGAACAACAACACGACCATGAGCAATATCATTTCAATCGTTCTCATATTGGCATCCGTAGGCTTATTTTTCGGTTACGTTGATCCGACTTATGTCGTCATTCGCGGAGAGAATAGAGAAAAAGCCGATTATGACCGAGCTCTCAACAATTCCAAACAACTGCAAGCCGAGAGAGACAAACTTTTGGAAAAATATAATGAAATGAGTGAAATTGACCGCAGTGATCTCTCAAAGCTTTTGCCGGACAATATAGACAATGTCCGACTGATTTTGGACATTGATGAAATGGCCAAAAAATACGGCATGAGAATCAGGAATTTCAAGACCGATGCCACCGAAAAGAGCGATATCATAGGAATCGGCAATTCTCCGTATGGCACGCTCACTCTGTCTTTCAGCACCACCGCTTCCTACAACACTTTCCTGGCTTTCGTGCGGGACTTGGAGCACAGCCTGCGCCTCATAGACATAGCCGGCGTGGAATTCGCGTCGAGTGATACGGGCGATCTGTATGATTACAAAATAACGGTCAAAACCTACTGGCTGAAATAGTTATTTAAGACAATTCCAAACAACATGAACGAAAAAACGAACACATGGAAGAATTCTCTGATAGCCGCGACGGTCCTGGCCATAATCAGCCTGGCTGGATATTTTTATACGGCGCGCGACAGGACGGACGACAGCTTGCTCACCGGCGTTTCCGCCGTAGAAGGAAATGCCATAGACGGCGACCTCCTCCGGACTCTCGGCAAGTTGAAGAAACTGAAACTTGACGATTCAATTTTTGAAGACAAATCATGGCAGAGCCTCCGCGATTTCGGCCGGACTCTCTCGCCTGAGCCGAGGGGCCGCGCCAATCCTTTCGCTCCTCTCACTTCCTCCGCGGCGGTGATGCCCGTTGGCCCAAAAAAATAAAGCCTCATGAGTCTACTTGACATCCTCGTCCAAAAAAAAGCCATTGAAAGAAAAGAAGCCGTAGCGGTCGCCGAGGAGGTGCGTCTCACGGGTGAGACTGCCGAACAAGTGTTGAAAAAGCACGGTTTGAAAAATGACGATATTTTGTCGGCCAAAGGAGAAGCTCTGGGCGTGCCGGCGCGCTTGCTCCGAGACCAGACCATCCCTTTTGATATTTTGAAATATATTCCCGAGGAATCAGCCATGCATTATCGTTTCGTGCCGCTCTCCGTAAAACAAAACGTGCTGGAGGTCGGCATGGTTGACCCCGAAGACATAGAGGCGCGAGACGCCCTCAATTTCATAGCCACGAAAATAGGCATGCCTTTTAAAGTTTTTCTTATATCCGAGGATGACTTTGTAAACGCTCTGGATTTGTACAAAGGTCTCTCGGGCGAGGTGACCCGCGCCTTGGACGAGCTGGAAACCGACATCGCCGATGTGGACGCGGAAGACGGCGAAAAACCAGGCGACATGGGCAAAACTGTCATCATAGAAGACGCGCCAGTGACCAAAATCGTGGCGACCATATTGCGCTACGCCGTTGAAGGCAACGCCTCGGACATTCATATAGAACGCATGGCGGAAAAACTGCGCGTGCGTTTCCGCGTGGACGGCGACCTATATACTTCTCTCGTCCTGCCTATCAAGGTCCATGACGCCGTGGCGGCGCGCATAAAAATTCTTTCCAACATGAAGCTGGACGAAAAGAGAAAGCCTCAGGACGGCAGATTTTCTGCGCGCATAGAAGGCAGGAAAGTGGATTTCCGCGTCTCCACTTTTCCGGCCTATTACGGCGAAAAAGTGGTCATGCGAATTCTGGACCAGGAAAAAGGCATCAAGTCCCTGGATGACATAGGCATATCGGCGCGCAATCTGGAGTCCATGCGGAAAGCCATGCAGAGACCGTACGGCCTGATTCTCATTTCCGGCCCGACCGGCTCGGGAAAATCCACCACTCTCTACGCCATGCTGAAAGAAATAAACGACGAGAGCAAAAATGTCCTCTCTCTGGAAGACCCCGTGGAATACAACATGGAAGGAGTTTCCCAGTCGCAGGTCCGGCCGGAGATAGGCTATACGTTCGCCTCCGGACTGCGCACCACTCTGCGCCAGGACCCGGACATCATAATGGTGGGCGAAATTCGCGACAAAGAAACCGCCCAGCTGGCCATCCAGGCGGCTCTCACCGGTCACCTGGTGCTCTCAACCATACATACGAACACGGCCATCGGTGTCATTCCGCGTCTCATAGATATGGGCGTAGACCCGTATCTCATAGCGCCGACTCTGATTATGGCCATGGCCCAGCGCCTGGTCCTGCGTATATGCGAGGGTGGCAGGGAAATACCGGTTGAAGGTTCCATAGAAGCGATGCTTCAAAAACAGTTCGGCGATTTGCCGGCCGAATTCAAAAAACAGGTCATCTTCCCAAAAACGGTTCTGGAAGCCGAACCCTCGGCGACATGCCCCTCGGGTGTGCGCGGCCGCATGGCTGTGGCCGAAGTGGTGGAAATGGACCGCGAATTGGAGAGAGCCATCCTCACAAACGCCAACGAGGAAACGATGTACAAAATCTGCCGCAACAAGGGCATGCTCACCATGAAAGAAGACGCCATGCTGAAAGCCTTCAAACGCGAAATTCCGTGGAGCGAGGTGAATAAGCTCTAAAAATTTGTTACAATGCCATAATAAAAATCGCCATGGAAAAGAAAAATATAAAAGTGCTGATAGTGGATGACGATAAATTTCTGCTCGGCATGTATGCGCTCAAATTTGCCAACAACGGCTACGATGTTGACACGACCGTCAGTTCCGAAGTTACTTTGGAAAAATTACGGGCGGGCGCAAAACCGGACATTATCCTGCTCGATATCATAATGCCGCGCATGTCCGGGCTGGAGCTCCTCAAAATCATGCGGCAGGAAAAACTGGCGGAGGGCGCGGTGGTGGTCATGCTCACGAACCAGAGCCAGTCATCGGACATAGAAGAAGCCAAGCGTCTCAACGTGGAAGGCTACATCGTCAAGGCAGCCACTATTCCCAGCGAGGTTCTGGGGGAAGTGGAAAAAATTTACACCGCCAAGAAATCCGCCGCCGGCAACCCTCAAACATAAAACCATAAAACAAAACATGGCTCTGGACTACAAGAAAGAATTTGAGGAATTGATAGACATCGTGGCGAAAGAATCCGCTTCCGACCTCCATCTCTGCGAAGGCCGGTATCCCACTCTGCGGGTGGCCGGCTTTCTCACGCCCCTCCTAAACCGCAAAGTTCTGACCAAGGAAGACACCTTTGGCTTTATGTCGGTTGTCCTGTCCCCGGAAAACAGGGAGCTCTTCCTCAAAAACAAGGAAATAGACTTTTCTTACAATTATCGCGACAGGGCCCGTTTCAGAGGCAACGGCTATTTCCAGCAGGGGACAGTGTCTTTCGCCTTCCGTCTCATTCCAAAAAAAATCCGCGATTTCGCCGAACTCAATCTGCCCGACGCCCTGGAGACTTTCTGTGAAAAACAACAGGGATTTTTCCTGGTAGTCGGGCCGGTGGGCCACGGCAAGACGACCACTCTAGCCGCCATGGTTGAACGTATAAACGGAAATCGCGCCGAGCACATCATCACCATAGAAGACCCGATTGAATACATATACGAGCAGAAGAAATCGGTCATAGACCAGAGGGAAGTGCGCATAGATACCCTGGATTTCAGTACCGCCCTGCGGAGCGTTTTCAGACAGGACGTGGACGTCATTCTCATAGGCGAAATGAGGAGCATTGATACCATAGCCACTGCCGTGACAGCCGCCGAGACCGGGCATCTGGTGCTCTCCACTCTCCACACCAACAATGCCGCCCAGACCATAAATCGCATCATAGACTCTTTTCCGGCGGGCCAGCAGGACCAGATACGCATCCAGCTCGCCTCGACTCTCACGGGCATTTTCTCCCAGCGCCTCATCCCCCGCATTTCCGGCGGCCTGGTCCCGGCATACGAACTGCTCATTTCAAACGCGGCCGTGGCCAATCTCATCCGCGAGAAGAGAGTGCATGAAATAAACACCGTCATAGAAACCGGCCTGGACCAGGGCATGATAGACATGAACCGTTCTCTGGCCGAGCTCGTGAGGCGAGGTGAAATAACGGCCGAAAACGCCTATCTCTATTCGCCCAATCCAAAAATTCTGGAAAGACTCATATGAAATGGATAAAAAAATAAATAAAAAACGCCATGCTTTTCAATTATAAAGCCATAGACCAGAGAGGAAGCGAGAACAAGGGTTCCATTGACGCCATATCATTGGAAGTGGCCATTTCCTCTCTCCAGAGGCGCGGCCTCACCATAGAATCTATAAATCCGGCCGACAAAAAATCCTTTTTTCAGAGAGATTTTTCCATATTCTCCCGTGTTTCAAACAAGGACGTCGTCGTCCTGTCCCGCCAACTCGCCACTCTGTTCGCGGCCCAAGTATCCGCCCTGCGCGTCTTCCGATTGCTGGCCGGCGAAACTGAAAATATAATGCTGGCAAAGACCCTCACGGCTGTGGCGGACGACTTGCAGGCCGGTAGCGCCATATCGAAAGCCCTGGCAAAACATCCGAAAGTATTCTCGGAATTTTATGTCAATATGGTGAGGTCGGGCGAAGAGTCGGGCAAGCTGGACCAGGTGTTCATCTTCTTGGCCGACCATCTGGACCGGTCGTACGAAGTCAACTCCAAGGCGCGAAACGCCCTCATATATCCCGCTTTCGTCGTATTCACTTTCGTGGTCGTCATGGTCCTCATGCTCACGGTCGTCATCCCGAAAATCTCCACCATTCTCACCGATTCCGGACAGCAAGTGCCCATATACACCAAAATCGTCATCGGCCTGTCCCAATTTTTCGTGACATACGGCGTGTTTATCCTGGCGGCGGCGGTCGTTGGCGGCTTCTTCCTCTACCGGTTTTTAAAGACTCCCGCCGGCAAGCTCTCCCTGGACGACGTCAAGATAAAAATTCCTTTTGTAAAAAACCTCTACCAGAAACTCTATCTCTCGCGCATATCGGACAACATGAACACCATGCTCGTCTCGGGCATTTCCATGGTCCGGGCGCTGGAAATCACTTCGGAAGTCGTCGGCAATGAAATCTATAAGAGGGCACTCATCGATGCCATGGAAGCCGTCAAAGGTGGCCGTTCCGTCTCGGACTCCCTGGCCGAAAAGAGAATTATTCCCGGCATCATGATTCAGATGATAAAAGTGGGCGAGGAATCGGGCGAGCTCGGCAGTATCCTGAAAACGCTCTCAGATTTCTACGAGAGAGAAGTGGTCAATGCCGTGGATACTCTGGTGGACTTGATAGAGCCAGCCATGATAGTCCTGCTCGGCCTCGGCGTGGGCTTCCTCCTGGCTTCCGTGCTCATTCCCATATACAATATATCGGCGAATATTTCGTAATCTGCTATACTTGCCACATATGGCATCCTGGTCCGCAAAACGCAGATTCGGCTATTTTCTGGCTTTTGTCGTATTGGTTGTTTTGGTCGTCGGCTTGCCTGTCTTTTTCTCTTTTTATAAATCTCCAACTTGCGCGGATGGTGAGAAAAACGGCGGTGAGAAGGGTATTGACTGCGGCGGCTCCTGTGTCAGGCTCTGCCCGGCCGATTTTGCTGCGCCGCGCGCTCTGTGGAGCTACTCTGCCAGAATAGCGCCTGGTATTTACAACGCTTTGGCTTATGCGGAAAATCCCAATCAGTCAGTGTACGCGGAAAAAGTCGGCTATACTTTCAGGTTATACGATTCTGCCGGATTGCTCGTAGCGGAGAAAAGAGGAGAGACTTTGGTGCCGGCGGGACAGAAATTCGCCGTGTTTGAAAGCGGTATCAGAACGGGCCAGAGAGTTCCTCTAAAAACCACTTTTGAATTCAGCGATGTTTCCGAATGGAAGTCCGGCAAAGCGACTCCCAACCCGCGGGTTCTCTCCATAGACCTGGAGCAAGGCGATTCGCCGAGGGCAGAAGTCAAAGTTTCAAACGACTCGGCCAATCTGACTCTGTCGTCTCTGGACGTTTTCATCATCATTTATGACGAGGCCGACAGTCGTATGGCTTTTTCAAAAACCCGTCTTGACGCAATCGCTCCGCGGCAGACAGAAACTCTCTATTTTACCTGGCCCGGGGCTTTCCCGCGGCCGTCCGTCCGCAAGGAAGTGCTGTTCATGGCGCATTAGGCAGATAATTCCATGTCTCCCATCGCAAAAAATATTTCTCTCGTCCTGGCGCGGACACGCATAGACTGGATGATGCTGTCTGCCGCGTCCGTCCTGGTTTTGTTTGGCCTCACAACCATGAATTCGTTCGTGGGCGACAATTATTTCTTTGAAAAGCAGGTTGTCTGGTTCGGCATATCCCTGGCTGTTTTTTTCGCCGCCAGCTTTTTTGACTGGTCCTTCCTGCGCCGTACGGGAGTGCTGGTTTCTCTCTTCGGAACGCTCTTGGGCGTCCTCGGGCTTTTGTTTTTAGTCGCCAAATCCATAAAAGGAGCTCAAAGCTGGCTTTCCCTGGGCTTTCTCACTTTTCAGCCGACCGATATAGCCAAAGTCTTGCTTATCTTTATTCTGGCAAAATATTTCTCCCGTCGGCACGTGGAAATCGCCAACATCCGTCACATCGTCATTTCCGGCATATATGCCCTCATTCTCTTTGTCCTCATTGCTCTACAGCCGGACTTTGGAGGAGCAGTGGCGGTTTTCTGTGTATGGTTCGGTATGGTTTTGGTTTCCGGCATATCAAAAAAGCATATAGCCGTCCTATTCTCCTGCGTACTCATATCGCTCGCCTTGTTATGGAATTTCGGCTTCAAAGATTATCAAAAGACCCGAATCATTTCTTTTCTCCATCCTCAAAGCGACATCAGAGGAGCGGGCTACAACGCCTATCAATCGGTGATAGCCGTGGGGTCCGGCGAAATTTTCGGCAAGGGTATCGGCTACGGCACCCAGTCAAAATTGAAATTTCTGCCGGAGTACCAGACGGATTTTATCTTTGCCGCTTTCGCCGAGGAATGGGGCTTTGCCGGCGTCGTTATTTTCTTCGGCGTTTTCGGCCTGCTCGTCTGGCGCATCATAGCGAACGCCCGGCGCGGCGCCACCAATTTTGAGATTCTCTACGGCCTCGGGCTGGCTATTCTGTTCGTGAGCCATTTTTTCATAAATGTCGGCACGAATATAGGACTTCTGCCCGTGACGGGCATCACTCTGCCTTTCGTCTCGTACGGCGGGTCGCACCTAGTCACGTCTTTTCTGGCGCTCGGCATACTGGAATCTTACAGGCGCTCTATGCGTCCGGTTCACAAGGAAGAGACCAAAAACGAATTTTTGGGGATATAAGAAAGCGAAAGTAAGCCCTGTTCGCTTCAGAAAATCACATAAATGAAAAATGATACAATATAAAATAAATATGGTATATCCCATTTTGGGATTATACCATAAAAGGATATATGATTGTAAATATATGAGCAATTCCATTTATTCAAAAGACTATAAAGACATCATAGAACACTTAAAAACAGCGCGTATTGAGGCTGGGCTTGCCCAGCAAGAGGTTGCTATCAAACTTGGTAAACCCCAATCATTTATCTCAAAAATTGAATCTGGTGAAAGACGGCTTGATGTAGCAGAAATAAAAAAATTTGCCGTAATCTACAAAAAGGACATTTCCTTCTTCATAAAATAATATGGTAAAAATAAGAGAAATACATATACCTAGTGATTCAGATATTTTTAAACACATTGCGGATGCGTTGCTTCCGTATCACACAAAGACAATTGGTTCGTATTTATTTATTGTAGAAGGAACGCTTGCAAAACCTCGCATTGGAAT
>JBBTTH010000028.1:0-16121 GCA_038064295.1 Patescibacteria group bacterium | reverse complement strand
CAAGCACCGCATGCAAGGCGAGAACGTCCTCTATCCTATAGGCTGGGACGCTTTTGGTTTGCCGACAGAAAATTACGCTATCAAAACAGGCAAACAACCTAAATTGGTCACAAAACAAAATACTGATAATTTCCGGAAACAATTGAAATCTCTCGGTCTTTCTTTTGATTGGTCTAGAGAAATCAATACAACCGATCCGAGATATTTTAAATGGACGCAATGGATATTCTTGAAAATGTATGAAAAAGGTCTTGCCTATAAATCAAAAAGCGTCATCAACTGGTGTCCAAAAGACAAAATCGGTCTGGCCAACGAGGAGGTTGTAAACGGGAGATGCGATCGTTGTGGCGAGGTCGTGGAGAAACGTGAAAAAGAGCAATGGATGCTCGCCATTACAAAATACGCTGACAGGCTGTACGATGACTTGGATACCGTAGATTATTTAGAACGTATAAAAATTCAGCAGAGAAATTGGATAGGCCGGAGCGAGGGCGCGGAACTGGAGTTTGCAATCAAAGGTTCAAAGGAAAAAATCAAAGTTTTTACGACACGTCCGGATACACTTTTTGGCGTGACATATGTCGTTTTAGCGCCTGAACACGAGCTCGTTTCAAAACTCAAACCGAGAAATGAAAAAGAGGTCCGCGCTTATGTCGTGGCCGCTCGAAAGAAAAACGACATAGAGAGGACAGATGCAAATAAAGAAAAGACGGGCGTAAAGCTGGATGGCGTATTTGCCATAAATCCTGTAAATAGGGAAGAAGTACCCGTTTTTGTCGCGGACTATGTATTGGCAGATTACGGCACGGGTGCTGTCATGGCCGTGCCCGCGCATGATGAACGTGATTTTGATTTCGCAGAAAAATATAAATTACCCATAAAGCATGTAATCGATCCTCTTTTTATTAAAAGGTTAGGTTCTGACGGAATTAGAAATAATGAACCGTTGATTGAACGGGATGCTGTTGTTTGTGTCGTGAAGCATTGGAAAAATGATGCATATCTATGTCTTAAATGGAAGAAAAACGATTGGCAAGGATTTGTTGTGGGGGGCAGAGAAGAAAATGAAAACACTGCAAAATCAGGGGCTCGTGAGATTCATGAAGAAACGGGTTACAAAAATGTGAGATTCATCAGAAAAATAACAAATGTTCATTCACAGTTTTATCATGAAATAAAAAAACAAAACCGTTTTGCTCATTTTGAAGTGCTTTACTTTGAACTTGTCGATGGTAATCGAGATTCCATTTCTCCCGAAGAAGTAGCTTTACATGAAGTCGTTTGGGAGGAAAAAAACAATGTGGAGAAACTTGTTGAACACGACGAGGATATGAAGTACATCTGGAAATATTTTCTCGATCACATTCCATATACCGACGAAGGGATTCTCACAAACTCAGAAAAGTTCTCAGGTAAAATTTCTATCGAAGTGAAGAAATCCATAACCGAATTTGCCGGCGGAAAATGGGTGACGAAATACAAGCTCCGTGACTGGATATTCTCGCGCCAGAGGTACTGGGGCGAGCCGATTCCCATGATTCATTGTCAAAAATGCGGATGGGTGCCGGTACCAGAGAGAGATTTGCCCGTGGAATTGCCCGTCGTCAAAAAATACCAGCCGACGGATACGGGAGAGTCGCCGCTCTCGGCTGTTTCAAAATGGGTCAATGTGAAGTGCCCGAAATGCCGTGGCCTGGCGCACCGCGAGACCGACACCATGCCCAACTGGGCCGGTTCCTCCTGGTATTATCTGCGCTATATTGACCCGAAGAACAAAAAAGCCATGGCCGATAGGAAGAAACTGGATTATTGGGCTCCCGTGGACTGGTACAACGGCGGCATGGAGCATACGACGCTTCACCTTCTGTATTCGCGATTCTGGCATAAATTTCTTTTTGATATCGGCGCCGTAAATACGAATGAGCCTTACAAAAAGCGCACATCGCACGGTCTGGTCCTGGCCGAAGGCGGAGAGAAAATGTCCAAATCGCGCGGCACGGTCGTCAATCCGGACGAGCTCGTGAAAACATACGGCGCCGACAGCCTGCGTCTCTATGAAATGTTCATAGGGCCTTTTGACCAAGCCGTTTCCTGGGACAGTCGCGGTCTCATAGGCCCTCGCAGGTTCATAGAACGCGTCTGGGCTCTCGGAGCAAAAGTTTCGGTGGACAAAGAGCTGAAACTTGGCAGGGAATCAGAATCTCTATTGCAAAAGACGATACAAAAAGTTTCAGGAGATATAGAAAACATGAGCTTCAACACAGCCATATCATCTCTCATGATACTCTCCAACGCTTTTGAAAAAGAGACAAAAATTCCCATGGCGGATTTTGAGATTTTTCTCAAACTGCTGGCCCCTTTCGCACCTCATGTGGCAGAAGAGTTGTGGCGCGATTTGGGCAACGAAAAATCCATTCATGTATCAGATTGGCCGATAATCGATGAATCAAAAATTGCCGAAGAATCCATCACTATTGTGGTGCAAATAAATGGCAAGGTGCGGGCGAGTTTCAAGACAGCAAAAGGCATAGCAAAAGAAACTCTCGAAAAAACCGCCTTCAATCTTTCCGATGTCAAAAAATGGATAGGTGATAAAAAACCTGAAAAAGTGATTGTCGTACCAGACAAACTCGTTTCAATTGTCATAAAATAAATTTCCGAACATACGCGACCTCTTGACAAAAGTCTTGACATCGCGATATTCTTGACTTTGTACCAAACAAATGATAGAAATACATTACTAGTTAATTAAATAGACATTCCCATTATCATGGCAACACTTACGATTAAACCAAAGTTGGTAGTAAAAGTACTTCTAAAGAGCTTGCCGCCTAGAGCGCAAGAAGTCATCGTCAAGCGTTATGGTCTCGGCAAAAATTCTGAAAAAATGACTCTGGAATCTATAGGCAAAACTTACGGCATTACCCGCGAACGCGTACGCCAGATTGAAAATTACGCCATCGCCAACATTCAAAAATCCAAGGAGTATGGTGAACAAAGCGTCGCCTTCAGAGAACTGGAGACAGCCATATCCGAAATGGGAGGCATCATAGCCGAAGAAGACCTCCTGGACAGCTTTTCAAAAGACCTCTCCATTCAGAATCACATCTATTTTCTGCTCGTCCTCGACAGGACTTTCAAATGGCAAAAAGAAGACGAGCATTTCAAACATCGCTGGCATGTGGACGATGCCACTTCAAAAAAAGTGGAGGAGGCTCTCAAAAAGCTCTATAAAAATTTGAAGGATGACGACATCATTCCCGAATCGGAAATGATAGACACCTTTCTCAATCACATAGAAGGTCTGAACGACCAGTACAGAAACGAGGAAATTTTGAAGCGTTGGCTCTCCATCTCCAAAAAAGTCGGTAAAAATCCGCTGGGCGAGTGGGGCGTCTCTCATTCTCCGAACATCAAGGCCAAAGGCATGCGCGATTACGCTTTTCTGGTCATTCGCAAACACGGTTCGCCCATCCATTTCCGCGAAGTGGCAAAACAGATTGAAAAGCTTTTCAACAGAAAAGCCCACGTCGCTACCACTCACAACGAACTCATCAAGGACCCCAGGTTCGTTCTGGTCGGCCGGGGATTGTACGCTCTCTCCGAATGGGGCTACATGTCGGGCGTGGTCAAGGACGTCATAAAGAAAGTCCTGGAAAAACACGGTCCGCTCACCAAAAAAGAAGCGATAGAAAAAGTGCTGAAAGAACGCTATGTGAAAGAAAACACCATTCTGGTCAATCTCCAGAATCCGAAGTATTTCAAAAAGGATAAGGACGGTCGATATTCGGTCGCGGCATAAAAACTGAAAATAAAAAAGCAAAAAGAGGAACGTGCCGGACGAGAACCTCCGCAGGCGAGGATTTGTCAATGGTCTGTCCTTGACAAATCCGACCCGAGGACTGTTCGAGAACGGCACGTTCCTCTTTTTGCTTTTTTCTTGTAATATATAGACGTGCAGTACATAAACGATTTCTTTGATTTTGTTTTCAACACGGCCGTGCCGGAATCGTTCAATTGGGTCGTCTTTCTGTCTGTTGTCTGGATTCCGCTCGTTTTTATTCCAGTCGTTTGGGAAATGTGGAAGAGATACACTCACTTTGCTTGGCATATGTCCAGGAAATATGTCATTCTGGAAATAAAATTGCCGGCAGAGACGAACAAGTCTCCCGCCGCCATGGAATTGGTGCTAAATGCTCTCATCCAGACCGGCGGCGAAGCCACTCCGTACGAGCGTTACTGGCTGGGAAAAACCAGGCCCTGGGCGTCTCTGGAATTGACAGCCATAAACGGCGAAATCCGTTTTTATATCTGGTGCTTTGAAGGCCATAAAAATTTTCTAATGGCGAATATTTATGCCCAATACCCTGATGTTGCCGTCCATGAAGTTGAAGATTATACAAAAGTTGTTTCGGGTAACCGGGACAGATATGACATATGGACTTGCCAATATGAGTTTGTAAAACCTGACCCGTACCCAATCAAAACATATGTTGATTATGGTCTGTCCGAGGACCCGGATGAAGAATTCAAAGTTGACCCCCTGGTTTCTCTCATAGAAGTCTTGGGCACTGTAAACAAAGATGACCAAATATGGTTTCAATTTATCGCCCGTGCCCACAAAGCTGAATCAAATCTCCTCAACAAGAAAATGCCCGACAAATGGATCGACCAGGCGAAAGAAGAAATTCAAAAAATCATTGATGAGGCGTCCGTGGAACGGGACGGTCAGCTTGTGCCCTCTCAGGCCAAAATGACCACCGAGAAAAAAGACCTCATAGACGCTCTCGCGCGTAGCACCGCCAAATTTCCGCTGGATGTCGGTATCAGGTGCATTCAAGCGTATCCGAAGGGCCAGAGAAATCATGTCAGAGCGGATATAATAAAGGGCGCTTTCAGACAGTTCGGCTCGACAAACCTGAACAACATAAAACCGAACGACCAAGATTACAGTTATTACTGGCAAGACCCGGCTTCATATTTTCCATTTCTGCAGAAAATCATAACTCCGCGAAATAGCAGGCTGGGGGAGCATCTCTTTCGTTGCTATCAACTGCGCTCGTATTTTTTTTATCCGTATCAAAGAGGCCCCCATATACCTTTTTTGCCTTGGGGTACCGTGGCGGGCGCTTTGCCTATCATGGTCATGAACACGGAGGAGCTGGCCACTCTCTATCATTTCCCCGGGAGCACCTCACGCGCGCCGGCCCTCAAGCGTATTCCGTCCAAACGCGCGGAGGCGCCGGCCAATCTGCCTGTTTAATTTCCCGTTTAAAAGTTATATTTCATGGACGATACCCCCCTGCGATACATACCCGAACCGGACCATGCCTTTATTCCTGTTCCGGCCGCACCACCGGCGCATGTGCCGCCGCGTTCCTATTTGCCGCAGTCGCCCCGGAAATTTTTATTTTTGGGCGTCACGGTTTTTGCCGTTCTGCTGTTCTTTTTTGTTTATTTGCGCATATCGGCACCCGCAGAGTTTCCGATTGATACAGTTGTGACTGTGGAAAAAGGCCAGACTCTCGGCGTCTGGGCGGAAACGCTCTCAGACATGAAAGCCGTAAAATCGCCTTTTGTCTTCAAGGCGCTTACTGTCTTGTTCGGCGGCGGCCGGGGGCTCACGGCCGGCGATTATTATCTGGAAAACAAGCAGAATGTCATCGTCCTGGCCTGGCGTTTTTCGCACAGCCGGTATGATTTGAAAAATGTGAGGATTACCGTTCCGGAAGGTTTTAATTCAAAAGAAATTGCCGGACTTTTCGGCAGAGAAAAAAAATTCACCCATTTTGATTCAAAAAAATTTATCGCTTTGGCTACTCCATACGAAGGCTATCTCTTTCCCGATACGTATTTGTTTTTGCCGAATATTACCGCGGAGGATGTCATAAATGTCATGCTCTCCAATTATCGAAAACGAATTGAAACTCTGGCTGGCGAAATTAAATTATTCGGCAGGCCCATAGAGGACGTGGTCAATATGGCTTCAATCATAGAAGAAGAAGCGAGGACGACAGAGACGCGGAAAGTCATAGCCGGGATTCTGTGGAAGCGTTTTGACGGAGATATACCTCTGCAAGTGGATGCCGCCTTTGTTTTCGTGAACGGCAAGAAAAAAAGTTCGGATTTAACGCTGGAAGACTTGAAGATAGACTCGCCGTACAACACATACGTCCGCCGCGGCCTGCCTCCGACGCCGATTTCAAATCCGGGCCTGGACGCCGTCAGAGCCGCTATTCACCCGACAGCTACGGAGTATTACTTCTATTTGTCGGACGACGAGGGCGATATGCATTATGCCGTAACCCATGACGGACATCTGGCGAACAAAGAAAAGTATTTAAATTATTAGCTCTGTAAATATAAGACCTCATCCCTGCGGAGCTTGCCTAATGTGAACGTTTTGGCTTAAAGTTCATATTATGAAGGGAAAGAAAGTATACGTTGGTATGTCGGGGGGAGTGGATTCCTCGGTTTCGGCGGCGCTTTTGCAGGAGCAGGGTTTTGATGTGACTGGTGTTTTTATAAAAGTCTGGCAGCCGACTTGGATGGAATGTACCTGGCGAGAGGATAGGCTAGATGCTATGCGCGTATGTGTAAAGCTCGGTATTCAATTCATTACTTTGAACCTTGAAAAAGAATACAAAAGAGAAGTGGTGGATTATATGATTTCGGAATACAAGGCCGGCAGGACGCCAAATCCGGATGTTATGTGCAACCGGCACGTGAAATTCGGCGTTTTTTTTGATTGGGCTATGGCGCAGGGGGCTCTCTATGTCGCTACGGGACATTATGCGCAAGTGAAAAAAGAAATAGATGCGAATGGAGATGATAATGGTGCTTTCATGCTCGTCCTCGGCAAAGATCGTGGCAAAGATCAAACATATTTTCTCTGGACTTTGACACAGAGGGAGCTCTCAAAGACGTTATTTCCCGTTGGGGAAATGGAAAAGAGTGAAACTAGGAGATTTGCCCGAAAGTTCTGCTTACCTGTCGCGGAAAAGAGAGATAGTCAAGGTCTCTGTTTTATAGGGAAAGTAAATATGAGAGAATTTTTGTCTCATTACATAGAATCAAAACGAGGAAATGTCTTGAATGAATCCGGTGAAACTATAGGCGAGCATAATGGGGCAGTTTTTCTCACTTTGGGAGAGAGATGTGGTTTTACGCATATCAAAAAAACTGCCGATGAAAAGCCGTATTACGTCATCTCTCGCGATATAAAAAAAAATACAATTACAGTTTCGCACAAATCATTTGCAGGAAGTCTTCCAATAGAAAAAAGGGGATATCAAATTACCTGCGCAAATTGGATTTCAAGATGGCCGGAAGAAGAAAGGACATATACTGCCCGCATCCGTCATTTGGGAGAACTTTTACCTTGTAATGTAGATGGAAATTATATTATTTTTGAAAATCCCACTATCATAGCCTCAGGGCAGTCGCTTGTTTTTTATGACAAAAATACTTGCATTGGGGGAGGAATTGTGATTTAATAATGTCAGATATTCATTATGTCTTATACTTAAGCTATGTTGCCAACACTTGTCATCAAATCCACGGGTGAAAAAGAAATTTTCACTCCGGGGAAGCTCGTGAGTTCGCTCACCAGAGCGGGAGCGAGCCACGGAGAGACCGAACGAGTGCTCCTGCACATCCAAAAAGAGCTTGTGGCCGGCATGACGACGAATGAAATATACCACCACGCTTTTGATATTTTGCGTCATTCGGCTCACCCGGTCGCTCTGCGCTATTCCATGAAGCGGGCTATTTCGGACCTCGGCCCAGCCGGTTTTCCTTTTGAGAAATTTGTGGCCGAGATATTCCGGGCAGAAGGCTACGAAGCTCTGACCGACCAGGTCGTGCAGGGACATTGCGTGGAGCACGAAGTGGACGTTGTGGCCTGGAAGGGAAACGAGCTGGTCATGATAGAGGCCAAATTCCACAACGAGCCGGGATTGAAATCCGACCTCAAAGTCGCTCTCTATGTGAAAGCGCGATTTGACGATTTACGCGATGGTGTCCATGAATACGGCGGAAAGTCCAGGAAAATCACGTCATTTCAACTCTTTACAAATACAAAATTCACGGACCATGCGGTGAGGTACGCCGAATGTCAGGGTCTCTCGCTGGTTGGTTGGAATTATCCGCGGCAGGGCAACCTGGAAGACCTAGTCAACGAAGCTGGACTGCACCCGCTCACGTCGCTCACCACCTTGTCGCAGTCGGAAAAAAAAGCTCTCCTGGATGCCGGTCTGGTTTTATGCAAGCATGTTCGCGAGCGTCAGTTTGACTTGCCGAGTTACGGGATAGACAAAGCGAAAGTCAGGCAGATTTTGGACGAAGTGGACACTCTCTGCGGATAAATTTTGAAACTACATGGCCGAATACGTGAAAAAAATGCAAATACGGAGCGCCGATTGGAACTATGGCGGGCCGAAATGGAAATTGTCCAGGTCAAAGCTGGATTTGTTCGCCGAATGCCCGCGCTGTTTCTACTTGGACAACAAACTCGGCGTCTCGCGCCCGAAAGGTCCTTCTTTTACCCTGAACATAGCCGTTGACGCTTTGTTAAAGAAAGAATTTGACATTCATCGGACAAAAAAAACCGCCCATCCGCTCATGGAAAAATACGGGATAGACGCCGTGCCTTTTTCTCACGAAAAATTGAACGAATGGCGGGAGAATTTTAAAGGCATTCAATATGTTCACCCGGAAACGGGTATGACGTTGAGCGGTGCCATAGATGATGTATGGGTGAATCCGCAGAACGAGCTCATCATCGTGGATTACAAAGCCACGGCCAAGGACGGCAAAATTGAAACGCTCTCCGATTCCGGCTGGGACAGGCAATACAAAAGGCAGATGGAAGTCTATCAATGGCTCTTCCGGCGCGCCGGTTTCAAAGTTTCGGATACAGGCTATTTTGTTTATGTAAACGGCCGGAAAGACAAAAAAGCATTTGACGGCAAGCTGGAATTTGACATCACTCTGATAGCTCACAGAGGCGACGATTCGTGGGTGAGAGACGCCGTCATAAATGCCAAAAAATGCCTTGACAGTGAAGATTTGCCGAGAGAAAGTCCGGCGTGCGAATACTGCGCGTACCGCAAGCTTTTACGGGAGGCCCAGGAAACGTTTGACAAAAACGGCAGAAAGAAAAGATAATTTTTTGTATCATGCTCTTATGAGTTCAAAAACCGAGGAATTGAAGAAAATAAAAGACGAAATCTTGATTTTGAGAGAATCGCCTCTATACGAATACAGAGTGAAGAATAAATATTTTCCCGTCATAGGCGAGGGTAGTCACGAGGCGCACATCATGTTTGTGGGCGAGGCGCCGGGGGAAAACGAAGCCAGGACGGCCAGGCCTTTCTGCGGCCGGTCTGGCAGGCTCCTGGACGAATTGCTGGCTTCCATAGGCATGGATAGAAAATCGGTTTATGTGACGAACGTGGTCAAGGACAGGCCGGAAGACAACCGCGATCCCTTGCCCGACGAAATAGCTCTCTACGGTGTTTTTCTGGAGCGCCAGATTGAAATATTACAACCGAGAGTTATCGCCACTCTGGGCCGTCATTCCATGAAGTATGTTTTTGAAAAATACGGCCTCGGTGATGCCCTGGAAAGCGTTTCCAAAATCCACGGCCGGGAGTTTGCCGGCGAGGCTTCGTATGGGCCCGTAACTGTCATCGCCTTGTATCATCCGGCCGTGGCTCTCTATAATGGCGGTATGAAGCAGACTCTCATGAAGGATTTTAAAGTTCTCCAGAAATACAAATAGAGACACAATATGAAAATCTATGACGCATAAATCAAATAAAAAACAAACATGAAAACATCCTGGAATCTCGGGCTTTTATATGGCGGTCATAATGACCCAGTCATAGAACTGGACATGCGGTCTATAGAGGGCGCTTATTCGACGTTTGAGAAAAAATACAAGAGAAAAACCGATTATTTGCGCGATGAGACAAAATTGGCTCGCTCTCTCGCGGATTTTGAATCGCTCTTCCAAAAACTGCCCCTGACCAAACCCCTGTCATATTTTCATTATGTCCAAGACCTCGATTCCGGCGATGCCGTCGCCCGTAGAAAAGCCACGCAACTCATGGAAAGATTCGCCAAAAACGACCACAAAATCGTTTTTTTTGAATTGGCCCTGGCCAAAATCCCGGCAAATCTCCGGAGAAAATTTCTGAAAAGCAAAAAACTGGCGCATTGGAAGTATTACTTGAAACTCGTGTTTGAGAGAGCGAGATACGACCTGTCCGAACCGGAAGAAAAAATTCTTGGCCTCAAATCTATCCCGGCGCGGGAGCTCTGGGTCGCAGGCACGGAAAAGCTCCTCGGTCAGACGACGGTCAGATTTCGAAACAAGACCTTGCCCTTGCCCGAAGCCGCCTCGAAAATCGCCGACCTGCCTCTCTCTCCGCGCAGGAGACTCCACGGACTGGTTGCAAGAGAACTGGAAAAACTTTCGGCCGTGGCCGAAAGCGAAATAAACGCCATTGTCACGGATAAAAAAATAAACGATGAATTGCGCGGTTTTGAGAAACCATATGACGGGACGATTTTAGGCTATCAAAACAACCGCAAAAACGTTTTGGCTCTGGTGGACGCTGTTACGCGAAACTTTCCCATAAGCCATAAATTTTATACCATCAAAGCAAAACTCCTGAAACTTCCTCATATGGAATATTCAGACAGGGCGGCCGGCATAGGCAAAAATGTAAAAGAAATAAAATTCGGAGAGGCCGTCAAAATCCTCAGAAATGTTTTCGGTTCTCTGGACCCGCAGTTTCTCTCCATTTTAGAAGGTTTCCTGCAGAAAGGCCAGATAGACGTCTATCCGAAAATAGGCAAAACCAGCGGAGCATACTGTTCCGGCAATATGAACGCTCCAACTTTCGTCCTGCTCAATTATACGAACACCATGAACCAGGTCATGACTTTCGCCCACGAAATGGGTCATGCCATTCACACAGAGTTTTCCAAATCCCAAGCTCCTCTGTATGAAAATTATTCCACGTCAACCGCCGAAGTGGCCAGCACTCTCTTTGAGTCTTTTGTATTTGACGCTGTTTTTGAAAAACTTTCAAGGAAAGAAAAAATTATTGTCCTGCACAAGAGAATAAACGACGATATCAACACTATTTTCCGTCAGATAGCCTGCTTTAATTTTGAAAACGAACTCCACAATACAATCCGCGAAAGAGGAGGCATGTCAAAGGAAGAAATTCGTGCTTTGATGAACAAACATATGTCGACATATTTGGGTCCGACTGTCCGCATGCGGGAAATTGACGGCAATATGTTCGTCAGCTGGGGTCATATCAGGCGGTTTTTTTACGTCTATTCATACGCTTTCGGCCAGCTTATTTCCAAAGCTCTCTATGCGCGATACAAGGAAGACAAGACTTACTTGGTCAAAATCAAAAGATTCCTCTCCGCCGGAGGCAGTGATTCTCCCGAAAATATATTCAAGTCAATCGGCATAGACGTCACCGAGCCGGACTTCTGGAAAAAAGGCCTTGAGAGCATAGAGAGAGATATTGAAAAACTTGAGAAACTGACCCGGAACGTGTAAATTAAACATATGACGTCCGCCGAAGTGCGCAAACGATTTTTGGCTTTTTTTGAAAAGAGGGGACATGTCATTCTCCCGTCCGCTCCGCTCGTGCCGGAAAACGACCCGACGGTGCTTTTCAATACCGCCGGCATGCAACCCCTCGCGCCGTACCTCCTCGGCGAAAAGCATCCGGCCGGCAGGCGTCTGGCCAATTTTCAGAAATGTGTCCGCACTAACGACATCGACAATGTCGGGGACAATACTCATCTCACTTTTTTTGAAATGATGGGTAACTGGTCCCTAGGCGATTATTTCAAGAAGGAAGCCGTCGAGTGGAGTTACGAGCTTTTAACGAACAAAAAAGACGGCTTCGGCCTTGACCCAGAGAGGCTCTATGTGACTTGCTTTGAAGGCGACAAAAATGCTCCGCGCGATGACGAGTCGGCTCTCATCTGGCGCGGTATTTTCAAAAAAAATGACATTGTCGGTGAACGCATCTATTTCATGTCCGCAGAGAAAAACTGGTGGCAACCGGGCCCGGATGGCCCGTGCGGGCCGGATACGGAAATGTTTTACGACCTCACGGGCTCGCTTTATGGAGGTATGACCAAAGCGGAGTTTCTGAAAGCCGAAAAAGACCAGAAAATTGTTGAAATCTGGAACGATGTCTTTATGGAATATGTGAAGAAGGACGACAAAGTGATTGGCGGGCTTTCCAAAAAAAATGTGGACACCGGCGCCGGGTTTGAGAGACTGTGCGCCGTACTCCAGGGCAAGGACAATGTTTTTGATACGGACATATTTGCCCCGGTCATGACTGTCGCAAAAACTCTCGCTTCGGACCCGCGCCGAGAGCGCATCATATCCGACCATATCCGCGCAGCTGTATTCATGATTGCTGACGGAGTTATACCGTCAAATACCGACCGGGGCTATATTCTCCGGCGCATCATCCGCCGAATGGTATTTAACACAGACGCGAAAAAACTCAAAAGCGGACCGATTGAATCTCTGGTCGGCATCCTGGCTGGAAGTTACGAAAAAATTTATCCAAATATCGCTTCGCAAAAAAAGTTTATAATTGATGAGATAAAAAAGGAATCGGAAAAATTCGCAAATGCCCTGGAGCACGGCATGAGGGAATTTGAAAAAATCTCAAAAGCCGACATTTCCGGTTCTTCGGCTTTTACTCTGTTTTCAAGCTACGGTTTTCCTATAGACCTGACGGTTGAACTGGCGAAAGCAAAAGGCGTAAAAGTTGACCGCCCCGGCTTTGACGCCGAATTCAAAAAACACCAAACTCTATCGCGCGCCGGAGCGGAGCAAAAATTCAAGGGCGGTCTTGGAGACACTTCGGAAATGTCGGTCAGATATCACACTGCCACCCACTTGCTCCACCAAGCCTTGCGGGATGTTCTCGGTACGCACGTGACGCAAAGAGGTTCTAACATCACGCCGGAGCGTCTGCGTTTTGATTTTACCCATACGGCCAAAATGACTGATGAAGAAAAGAAAAAAGTTGAAGACATCGTCAATTCAAAAATAAAAATCGCTTTGCCCGTAAAGGAAATCATTCTGCCCAGAGCCGAAGCAGAAAAAACCGGCGCCCTGCACTTCTTCGACGACAAGTACGGCGACCAAATTTCCATTTATTACATAGGCGGCTCTCTGGGCTCGGCGTATTCAAAAGAATTCTGCGGCGGACCGCATGTTTCCAACACGCGCGAGCTCGGTACTTTCAAAATCCAGAAAGAAGAGGCGGTTTCGGTGGGGGTGAGGCGTATTAAGGCAATACTTTTATAAAGCAGCTCTCACAAGCTGTGCTTTTTCTTTGTTATAATATCTCCATGTCCCTCTTTTCCCCAAAAGCGGAGCTCTCGCTCGTGTTTGACATAGGGTCGTCGTCGGTCGGGGCGGGGCTCGTGAGGCTCGCGCGCGGGGAGACCGCGCAGATAATCTACTCTACGCGCGAGTTCTTCCCGTATCAGGAAAAAGTGGACCCGGACAGGCTGTTTCGGAACATGATTGAAACCCTAAAGTGGGCGCACCAGAAAATCATATCGGAGGGGACTGCGCGGCTCACGGGCACCGGGTTCAGGCACGTGAACGCCAAACGGATGTTTTATTCTTTTGCCTCTCCGTGGTCCATCACCCAGACAAAAACTCTCTCTGTAAAGAAGGAAAAACCATTTGTCTTTACTCATGAATTTTTAAACGGCCTCCTGCTGGACGAAGAAGAAAAATTCAAAAGAAAAGCCATCGAGTCGCGGGGGAGAATTCACCCGGAGGCTCTCTCGGTCATTGAACGTCGGATTATCCAGACGCGCCTCAACGGCTACGATGTAAAAGACCCGTTCGGCAAAACGGCCGGCACGGCGGACATCTCTTATTTTACGAGCATAGTTCCGAGTTTGGTTCTCGACCAGACCATGGGAATCTCCCATTCTTCCCACACTTCAAAAAATGTCAGAGCTTTTGCTTTTCCTCTCATCGCTTATTCCTGCCTGAAGGATATTTTTCAGGATGAAAGTGATTTCATATATGCCAGGGTCGGAGGAGAAATATCGGATGTTTCAATCGTGGAGGACGGAACGATAGCGGAATCGGCCAGCTTTCCCGGCGGGCAGAATCCAATCATAAAAAAATTTGCCGAAAGAACCGGAATGACCGCGACGGAGGCAGTCTCTTTTTTAAAACTGCATGCTCACGGCCATGCCGCCGAGTCAGTCACGGCGAAATACCAGCCGATACTGGACGGTCTGATGCAGGAATGGGTGGATAATTTTCGTTTCGTTCTGAAAAAACTCCAAGGCAGTATGTTTCCGCCCCGGAAAGTCTTTCTGTTCATGGACGGCGATTTATCGCATTTTTTTATAAAGGCATTGCGGGAGGATGTCTCAAAAAACTTCCGAAATCCGGCCGTTTCTGCTGTTTCTTTTGATGCCGCGCTGTTCTCTGCCGACAGCCTAAAGCCGTTTCTGGTCTGGGGTGACGGTGTTCCGGAAGATTCCCTGATTGCCGTCGTTTCATTGTTCGCCTGGCGAGTCTATCAATCGAAAAAAAAATAGCGTATAATCTGTATAAATATTTATGTCGAGAAAAATGCAAGACATAGTGCCGAAAGGCCGCTCAATCAGGAACATTCCAATCCCTCCGGAGAGGGCGCGGAAGGAAGAATCAAACGTCGTGCCAATAAAAAAAGCTTATGAAAAAGTTGATAAGCTCACACGCAAGCTGGAGAGGGAGGATTTGCATCTCCAGAAAGAAATCTCTCATCTAAAAAAGGAAGAATCCCATATAGAGGCTTTGCGCAGAGCCCGCGCCGAGTTTGAAATGCATAATTCAGGCATGGTAGGCAGAAGGGGATTAAACAAGAAGAAAATCTGGGTTGGTGGGGCGCTCTCGGGCGTAGTCGGCCTGGCCATAATCATCTCCACCGTCTTCCATGGAGCTTCCGTCACGGTATCGCCAAAGGTCGTGGCGGCCAATGTCGGCGGAGATTATACGGCGAAAAAAAGCGCGGCCAAAGGCGAGCTGGCTTTTGACAATGTCAGTCTGAAACAGACGGGGACCGAAATAGTAAAGGCCACGGGCGAAAAGGTTGTCAATAAAGCGGCCACGGGCGCCATCGTGATTTACAATAACTACGGCGCAACCAGCCAGAGACTGATAAAAAACACGCGCTTTGAAACACCCGAAGGACTGATATACCGCATCAGCGATTCTGTTACCGTGCCCGGGAAATCCGGTTCCACGCCCGGTAGTATAGAAGCAGTCGTTACCGCGGACGAAGTCGGAGAGAAATACAACGCCGGCCTGAAAGACTTTACCATTCCGGGATTCAAGGGCGACCCGCGATACGGCTCTTTCTACGCCCGCTCAAAGACACCTCTCTCCGGCGGCTTTTCCGGCAAGAGAAAAGTGATAGCTGATGCCGACAGGAAAAAAGCGGAAGAAAACATCAAATCAAAATTGAAGACGACCCTGATTGAAGAGGTAAAAAAACAAATCGCGCCGGGCCGGCTTTTCTTTGACAAGAGTTACTCCGTAGATTTCGTCTCTCTGCCCGAGGAGACGACGGCCGGTTCGGACGTTGTCATCAAAATGGAGGGTGTCATATCCGCGGCGGTCTTTGACAAAAACGCCTTCAGTTCGTATCTGGCCGGCGAGGTCGTAAAAGGCTATCAAGGCGATGCTGTCGCCGTCAGGGACCCGCAGAGCATCTTCTTTACGCCAAAGTCCGATTTTCGGCCGGGAAACAGCGCGTCAATTTCCTTCTCGCTCTCCGGTACGGCTTTATTTGAATGGATATACGACGAAACGACCCTCCGGGACGCTCTACGGAACACCGATCGCGAGGGAATTGTTTCCATTCTCCAGAAATTTCCCATGATAGAAAAAGCCGACATCTCCATCCGTCCTTTCTGGCGAGGCTCTTTTCCTGATTCGGCTGATCGCATAATTATCAAGAAAGCGGAATAGTGGGCAAAAGAAATACAAAATAAAAAAGCCGAATGTGCCGTTCTCGAACAGTCCTCGGGTCGGATTT
>JBBTTH010000027.1:1459-4555 GCA_038064295.1 Patescibacteria group bacterium | reverse complement strand
GGTTGTTTGCCTGTTTTGATAGCGTAATTTTCTGTCGGCAAACCAAAAGCGTCCAAGCCTATAGGATAGAGGACGTTCTCGCCTTGCATGCGGTGCTTGCGCGCGACGACGTCCATGCCGGTATAGCTCCTGATGTGGCCCGTATGGAGACCGGAACCCGAAGGAAATGGAAACTCGACGAGAGGATAGAATTTCCTTTTCGGACTTTCGTCCTTTGCTTCATATATTCTGTTTTTTTTCCATTCTCCCTGCCATTTTTTTTCGATCCGTTTGTGTCCGTATTTTTTCATTCTTATTAAATCTATTGTGCGGCTTTATATGCCCTTTGTTCTCACAGGATAGAGGTCCGGGTCTATCGTCCGGTCAAAACACGTCTCTTCGGCATCGTGAATCCAATTTTCATCGGCCATTCCGTATCCCGTCGGCGAGGGCCCGGCGCCCGTCCTGTCGCTTTGCCTGCCAACACTGGCCCGACTGAAATCGGCGCAGAAACGGAAGGACAGGTCGCTCGTGGCCTTGTATTCGTAGACTTTACCCGTCTCCGGGTCGGTCGGCATATATGAATCTGATATTGGATTTTTTAAACTGTTCAAATCTATGGGAACTTCGCCTTTTTGCTGCCAGTAGCTTATAACTTGCCATTGGATGGACTGCAGGTCACCGACTCGCCTCTCGTCAAATTTTACGGCACGGGCCGCCATTGGCGAACCGACCAGGGCAAAACCGAGGGCGAGAGAGCCAAAGACCAGAATACAAGCCAGGGTAACGAGCAATTTTGTCCTGGATATCTGCCCGAAAGCGAAGTTTTTGCGCAAATCATAAGTGTAATAGGCAAATACCGCGCCAGCCACAATGGCGACAGCCAGTGTCTTCAAAATAAATCTGACGGTAATCTCCCCGCCCAAAAGAGTGTTTACCAGGACGACGAAGTCGCTCACCACGGCCGCTCCCGTGACGAAAAGAGTGAGATATGTGAGCCATTTTCTCACGGCGAGGTCGCGCTTTTCCGGAGTGGCGAGCAGATATTTATTGAGATATGAAGCGAGAAACAGATAAATGGGAAAAACGACTATGAGAGAAGCGATGGAGAGTCTCATGCCGGCCGAGTAGTAATCATAATAATACCCATCGTTCAAATTGTCAGGGAAAATTTTGTTTACGATGTTCCAAAGCAAATTGACGAGCGAAATGGCGCTCACATACAAAGTGGCGAAGCCGGCGAAATAGAGAAAGAAGTCTTTTGGCGTTGTTTTTGGTTTGTCCATACAATTTAGTTTGTTTAATTTAGTTTGTTTATTATCAGCAATCTTTATAATAGCTTCACTATCATACGTCTATAGAGCCATAAAAGGCAAACGCCCCAACAATTATTGAGGCGCTGGCCAAAACGATAGCCAAACGACAAACGACAAGAAAGCAGGAAGGGAACGACAACGAGAAGGGAGAATTTATACAGACCCTGCTCCGCCACCGCATGCCTTGCAATCATTTTTGTGGGTAAACACAAGCAGGACGCCGGATAGACCGACAAGAATGTAGACCAGCCTCTCCAACCAAGCCACACTGCCGAGAACCAAATTGACCACATTCCAATCACCCAAGCCCACGAGGCCCCAATTGACAGCGCCGACGACAACCAGGATGAATGCAATTGTGTGAAGTGCCTTCATTTTTTTAAAAAAAATAACTGATAAAAAATACTGCGACTTTTACCCATCAATTATAGCAATTTGTCCATATTTTTGCGCAACTGGGTTATACACAACTATATCTTGAACTCCATGACATCGCCGTCCTTGACGACATATTCCTTGCCTTCTATCCTAACCCAACCCCTTTCGCGGGCGGCGCTGTATGAGCCGGCCGAGAGCAGTTTGTTCCATTCTATGACTTCCGCTCTGATAAATTTGTCTTTGAAATCATTATGAATCGCCGTGCCGGCCAGAGGCGCCGTCCAGCCTTTTTGAATAGTCCAACCGCGAGTTTCATCTTCGCCTGTTGTGAAGTAGGTTATGAGATTGAGAATTTCGTAACTTTTTTTTATGAGATTGTCTATACCATTGTCCATACCGCCGAGTCCGGAACGCATCTCCCGCTTTTCTTCTTCGGACATGTCTTTTAAATCTTGTTCAATGGCCGCGTCTACTATGACATAGCCGGCGCCGTTGTTTTTCAAAAAATCCATGAGTTTTACAAACCTCTCGTCTACCGCCCCATTCCGTGGTTCATCCAGATTTTTGCCGCCGGATTTTTTATTGAGAACGTAGAGAATTTTTTTTGAAGTGAGGAGGTGCAGATTTCGCAATATAGGCGATTCAAAAGCGTCTGCCGAAATAGAAGAAGCCAGTTTTCCGGCCTCCAGAGCGATTTTCAGTTTTTCCAGAAGTTTTTCTTCTATAACCGCCTCTTTTTTGCCCTGTTTGATTTCCTTGCCGAGATTTTGTAGGCGTTTTGTAACAGTTTCCAAATCCGCAAATATGAGCTCCATGTTTATAACTTCTATGTCATGTAGAGGATTAATTTTATTTGAAACGTGAATTATGTCTTCGTCTTCAAATATGCGGACAACCTCGGCTATGGCGTCGGTCTCGCGTATGTTTGACAGAAATTTGTTGCCCAGACCCTCGCCCTGCGATGCGCCCTTTACCAGTCCCGCTATGTCCACGAATTCCACCGCCGCGGGCACGGTCTTGGCCGACTTTGAAAATTGCGAGAGTTGGTACAACCTCTCATCAGGCACAGCGACGACACCGACAGATGGATCAATAGTGGCAAAGGGATAATTGGCCACGAGCACGCTCTTGCGTGTTAGAGCGTTAAACAGGGTCGATTTTCCGACGTTTGGCAGTCCGACGATGCCGATGGAGAGTGACATAGAAAGTTAATTTACATTTATTTTCCCTCTCTGCCAAGTCTTTCAACTTTTTTGAGCATTTTTTCCTTCCGTTCCGGCAAGAGTTTCTGCATGCCGGAAAACCAGGTTTTGCGGATGGGGGCAAAACCGGAGAAACGTAGGACACCGCGCACCCAGTTGTTTATATTTCCGCCGAAGAGAATCCAGAGAATGAATGGGTAAGAATCAGAAGTGACAATCAC
>JBBTTH010000027.1:0-1449 GCA_038064295.1 Patescibacteria group bacterium | reverse complement strand
CTGCCGCGAAGTCTGCGATACCAGCCGGGGATGAGACCGGTTCGAAAATTGTAAGCAAAACCAGGCATCCAGACACGATCAATTAAACCCTTCATCAGAGCAGGCATGTCTGACCACCATATAGGAAATATAGAAACAAAATGTTCTGACCATTTGACACATTCTTGAAATTTCACCATATCCAGCTCGAGTTCTTGGATTATTTTGTAACCGTGATGGAGAATCGGATCAAAACTCATATCGCCTACCATCATTATCCTCACTTCGTGTCCGGCGGATCTCGCGCCTCTGGCATAGGCTTCTGCCAGAGAGACAGAGAGAGATTTTTTGTCGGGATGACCGACAAAAACAAAAATTTTCCGGGATTTTTTCATTCCGCTTACTGTATCAAAAACGGCTTGTTTTCGCCATATATCTGGAGCGGCACTTTGTCCCAGCAGGCGACGACATGGTCAGAATATTTCCAAAGAGCTTCTATTTCCTGCCTGCCCACGAATTCGTCCGACCGACCGGAAATGGCGGCCTCGATGACGTTTGCATACGCGTCACCGGTTCCCGGAATTTCAAAAACATCTCTTCTGCCGACATTATCACCACCATTGCTCTCGCTATTACCTCTGCTGCTGTCACCGGCATATTCAATGAGCACTTCACGATTGGGCTGGACGTTAAATAACATTTTTTTCGGCAGGCCGGCGGTTTTTTTGAATTTTATTTCCATAAAAACCTCCGCCATCGGCATTTTTTTGCCTGCTTCCAGAATCAGAGGCACGCCGGCCAGTTTTCCGCTCGTGAGGCCGGTGGTGATTTCAAAAGCTGTTTCAATTTCCGAATCCGGTTTTACGCCGATTTCTCTCCTATAACCTTTGTACTGGCCTCG
This sequence comes from Patescibacteria group bacterium, assembly GCA_038064295.1. Taxonomy (GTDB): domain Bacteria; phylum Patescibacteriota; class Minisyncoccia; order Phycocordibacterales; family UBA6065; genus UBA6065. The sequence goes on along the minus strand of JBBTTH010000027.1, from coordinate 569 downwards.
ACGGGACAACTCGCAGGTCTTGGCGGGTGGAGCGAGGCGCTTTAAAACATCCGCGCGCGCCGTCTGCCAGGAGCTTCCCGGCATGTCGGCGGCCAGCGCGGCAAACATCGTGAGCATGTGGTTCTGGCCGACATCGCGAAAAGCGCCGACATGGTCGTACGACGCCCCCCTCTCTTCCACGCCTTTGGTTTCAAATAGTCTGACGCGAATGGACGAAATATTTTTCCCGGAAAGCAAGAGACTGAAATTTTCCGTGCTTTCATGCAGGTTCATGACCGCTATTACGGTGTCTTTCCCCAGATAGTGGTCAACTCGATAAATCTGATTTTCGTTCAGAAAGGACGAGATGAGTTTGTCCAGATTTTTGGCTGATTTTTCATCGGTGCCAAAGGGTTTTTCTATGAGCAGTTTCCCGCCGCCGCGGGCGATAATTTTTTCTCTCGCCAGAGCTTCTGTCACTTTTGTCTGATAGCGGGGGGACAGGGAAAGATACACAATCACTTCGGTTTTTGGATTTTTTCTTTTCAGACTCTCTATTCCGCCGTGAAGCAGTCCATAACCCGTTCCAT